>NZ_JBWQTV010000007.1:0-97850 GCF_056619965.1 Halalkalibacter sp. HAAS-P014
TCACCAGAGGGTGAGGTGGTTGGCAATCTTCCATTTATGATTTATTTCTTAACCCTTAGAGAGAAAATAATGTAAAAAGAGAAACCCCACTAAAAAAAGTGGGGTTTCTCGACAATCTGAGTTTCTCCTCATAAGGAGAAACTTTTTAATTACCATTTTAATAACAAAGCTATATTTAATACAACAAGATTCATATTGTTTTGATACTATCCTCATCCGTTAGAACTTCTAATTCACAAAGGTGCTAATTAGAAATTTAAAACATTAAAAGCCAATACCCCAATTAAAAAACAAATACAAAGCGTGGCACTTATCATCGTCTTCATCCCATCACTCATTGTTCTACCTCCAAATCACGGTCAATGTTTTGTAGTAGCCATTATGACCAATTACTAGATTCGCTATACTAGAACATGAAATTTTCAAATTATACTTTTCATATAATAGGGACTCACATTATGACTATAGCCAAACAACAAAACAAAAAACCATTTGATTTATATGAACCAAATGGTTTTTGTTATATAACCTTTGTATTATCGATTCAAGGGTTATTCGTTATATTTTGTTTTAATTGCTGATAAATTCCTTTTATTTAGCTCTTGTTCTAATATATTAATAAAGTCTTTCTCTAATTCTAACTTTAATGCCTTCTCATATGCCTTTATTAATAAATGGTCATTTAGTTGATGCATCTCTATCAAAGCTCCTTATTAATATAGTTCAATCTATATATTCACTTTTTCTACTTTTTTTAAACTTCACTACCCTTAATCCAAACAGCAAATAAAATCGAGCATTTCATAACAAAGAATCAACCAACTCTTTCTTTTCATACAAAGAAGAGTGAGTACCCAAAAAGTCTTTATTTGACATTTTAGTACTCACTCTTCCAGAACTTGTTATAGACTTCATCTTAAAAGGGGTAAAAAATTATAAAACTCCAAAATAAAAACGTATTCTCTCAATAGAAAATACGCTAGCTCGAATAAATTGGTGGAGCATAGCGGGCTCGAACCGCTGACCTCTACACTGCCAGTGTAGCGCTCTCCCAGCTGAGCTAATGCCCCAAACATCTTTTCTTTATTATAAAGTGTTTCACATTAACTGACAAGCTCTAATCTTGTCAGAAAATCAAGTCTAATAACCACCAAAAAACTCCGGCTACAATAGCAATCACGAACGAACTTATTACACTTTCTAGCGTAAATTTCTTGTGTTTCACAAAGTCAAAGATAAGCCAACCACAAAAGATTGAGAAGGCAAAAATAATTGTAGACATACTCTTTTCTCCTAATATCATTTCTTCTTTAATCATAGCAATACTCGGATGTTTCAGCAAGTAATTGGCTATACTGGATACTACATTTGATCTAGGAGTGGAGAAAATGCAATTTTGGCTATATATGCGTACATTACTTGGGCACGTCCCACTTATTGTCAAACTTTTATTAGCCGTTGTAGGATCAGGAATAGCCGCAGGGGTTACAGTCCATTTACTAGAACCGGAAAAATTCCCAACTCTTTTTGATGGGGTCTGGTGGGCGTTCATTACTGTTTCTACTGTTGGCTACGGTGACTTTGTTCCATCCTCAACGGTTACACGAGTAATAGCAATCGTTCTAATATTTGCCGGGGTAGGGTTCATGACTTTACTCGTTACATCATTTGCTGGCGCTGCAGTTTCGATCAATCAATCAACAAAGGAAGGAGCAATTCCCTATATTGGAGAAGGACATGTCGTAATCATTGGTTGGAATGAGAGAAGCCGGCAAGCAATTGAGAATCTTCAACAAGTTAAGCCTCAAACGAAAATTGTTTTAATTGATGAGAGTTTAGATGAGTTTCCAAATTCATATCGCAATACTCATTTCGTTAAAGGAAACAGCAGTGAAGATACCGTTTTAAAACAAGCGAATATCGCACTGGCAAGTTCTGTTTTAATTACTGCAAAACACCAAGGGAATGAATTCAGTGCAGATGCGAAATCCATTCTTACTACACTTGCTGTAAAAGCGCAAAATGAGCATGTTAACACGATTGTTGAAATACTCACAAAGGAACAACTTCCAAATGCTAAACGAGCAGGCGCAGACCAGATCGTTCAATCAACAACTTTAACCGGCGCTATTTTAACAAATAGTCTCATTCATTATCAAACAAATGAATTTATCCAATTACTGCTTGGATGTGAGAAAAAACCATTACTAACCATCCAATCGGTTGAAGAATGGTTAGTCGGTCGACAATTCAGCGAAGGGGTAATAAAGTTTTCCAACCAAGATGGGATACTTCTAGGAGTAAAAAGAAGTGGAGAAATCATCCTTGCCCCACACTCTTCTTTTCAATTTGAAGAACATGATGAATGTATTTTGCTAAAGACTAATACAAAAGGGTAAGTTCAAGTTCTTCAATCAGGCTTTTGGCTGTTGGCATATATTTTTCTTGAACAGTAGAATCTTTATCTACAGGCTCTTGGAATTGATTAATGGAACCATTATATGCCATTCGAAACAAACCATTAAAAACATCTGGATTGTCATCAAGGCCTTCTTGATATTTATGATTCAACAAAAAAGGTGTTCCTATTTGAACTGATACTCCTCGTTGATCAAGTTCACCGTCAATAGCTTTAAATGGAATGCGTAAAAATGTATAACCATCTTGGTCATCGATTTTATAATCTAAATAACCATGGTCATAGTCCCAACCACCACCTATATCATAGCCAAGTGGTTTTAATTTATCTTCTAATTCTTTTAATTTCATTTCTTTTCCTTCAACAGTTGACTGAAGAGCGATCATCTATCTCATCCTTTCAAAAGGCGTACTTTCTCTTACGAATAGTTTGACCACACCAGTTGATTTTTATGTAGATGAAAAGTTTTACCCTTGCAACGTAAGAAGCTGCCTTTAGACAATACCCAAGGCAGCTTCTTTGTTTATTTTTACTATTTTAATCTAGCTTCAAGCTCTGCTTTTTCTTTTTCAAATCCTGGTTTTCCTAGTAATGCAAACATGTTCTTCTTATAGGCTTCAACACCTTCTTGGTCAAATGGATTTACACCAAGTAAATATCCACTAATTCCAACTGCTTTTTCAAAGAAATAAACAAGGTATCCGAAGTAATACTCATTTAACTCTGGAACATTGACAATTAGGTTTGGTACTCCACCATCAGTATGGGCGAGCATTGTACCTTGAAAAGCTTTCTTATTCACAAAGTCCATCGACTTTCCTGCAAGATAATTGAGACCATCTAAATCACTCTTAGCTTCTTCAATTATAATTTCTTCACGAACGTTTTCTACATTAATAACCGTCTCAAATAAGTCACGACGCCCATCTTGAACGTATTGTCCCATTGAATGCAGATCAGTAGAAAAGTCGACAGAGGCTGGGAAAATCCCTTTGCCATCTTTACCTTCTGATTCACCGAATAATTGCTTCCACCATTCTGAAACAAAATGAAGAGATGGTTCATAGTTGACCATGAGCTCAATTGTTTTCCCTTTATTATAGAGGGCATTACGAACAACCGCATATTGGTAAGATTCATTTTCAGCTAGGTTAGGATTGTTGAAATCTTCACTTGCCGCTTCTGCACCTTCCATCATTTGACTAATATCAAGTCCACTTACGGCAATTGGCAATAGTCCTACAGCTGTTAATACAGAGAATCGCCCACCTACGTCATCTGGCACTACAAATGTTTCATATCCTTCATCTGTCGCAAGTGTTTTAAGAGCTCCTTTCGCACGATCCGTGGTTGCATAAATACGTTTACGCGCTTCTTCTACGCCATATTTTGTTTCTAAATAATCACGGAAAATACGGAAGGCAATGGCCGGTTCAGTTGTTGTACCTGACTTTGAAATCACATTAACAGATACATCTTTCCCTTCAATTAAAGCAAGTAAATCTTTTACGTACGTTGAGCTAATGTTTTGTCCAACAAAAAAGACTTGAGGCGTTTTGCGTTCTTCTTTAGCAAGCGTATTATAGAATGTATGATTAAGTGCTTCAATCGCAGCACGAGCTCCTAAATACGAACCACCAATTCCGATTACAAGCAACACATCTGAATCATTTTTTATTTTTTCGGCTGCTGCTTGAATGCGTGAAAATTCTTCACGATCATAATTTTTCGGAAGGTCTATCCATCCTAAGAAATCATTACCTGCACCAGTTCCATTATGTAAAGCTTCATGCGCTGCTTTCACTGCATCCTGCATATAGTCAATTTCATGTTGATTAAAAAATGTTAGAGCTTTAGAATAATCAAAGCTTACTTTTTCCATATTCATTCTCCTTACTATGTGGAATTTCTATTTCACTTTAACTAAAGGGTTGCTAATAATCAAGCAATGTCACAAAGAAGACGATAAACTTGAGCACTTCTATAGGGATGCTTGCAAAATTTCTTTTACATCCACTTCTGCTAATGACTTGAAATTGCCAAATTCACCACGACAAGAAGCAAGTCTTGCCATTTTATTAATTTGACTACTATCGATATCATAATCAGCCAACCGATTTGGAGTCCTAGCGAAGTCCAAAAAGCCGAAAGTTTTTCGATCGCTTCTAACGCAATGTCTTTTTCCGAACCGCTACGTTTGATACTTCCTCATCCGTAAACAAGAAGAATTTTATTTCCATGCTCCTTTACTTCTTTCGCTATAACTTCGTTTTGTCCTTTACCAAAAATCAATTTCGTTGGATTCTGAAACTTAAATGGATTCACTCCTATCGCTTCCTTTTCATCTCTATTATTGCTCAATCCCTGCAATTGTAAACGATTGGTACTTTGGTTTCATGCATAAATGAAATACTATTTCCGCATTATAAGGGGTGAAACACAACATTATGGCGTTGTGTCGGACACTCAACAAAGTGTCAAAAGGCATTTATTTGCAATGCCAATAACCATTACTGGAGGTGAATAATGTGAGCGGTATTCAACGTACAGCATTAGTTCTAGCGATTATTGGTGCAATCAACTGGGGACTTATCGGTTTCTTCCGTTTTGACCTTGTTGCAGCCATTTTCGGTGGTCAAGCAGCAGCTTTCTCACGTGTTATCTATGCCCTAGTTGGTTTGGCAGGTCTATATTGTATTTCGATTCTTTTCAAACCAGATGAGGAGCTTGAACGCGTTCCTGAAACACAGCGATAATAGATCAGGGTCTGACTTAATCAGTCAGACCCTTTTCAGTTACAGTACAAAAAGTCGGTTTTACTTTTTGTACTGTAACTGAAGCAATGAGCGAAGCCGTCGTCATGTTTTAAGCCTTTTGAGTGATCTTCTCAAACGGCGCACGACGCGCGAAGCCATTGCAATCTTTTGTCTTTAATCATTTTGTTTCAGGTGGCTCAATTAGTAACCAAAGGAAGTACTATACGAATCGTCGTAGCATTTAGCCGTTTGAGCGACTTTCTCAATCAGCGCACGACTTGCGAAGCCATTGCAACCATTCAATTTTGCTGTTATGTATTATTGGCTTTGATACTTAAGTACAATTTTTCCCAACACAATGCTTGTCTATTGTCAATCTTATTATTGTTTATAAATAATTATGTTACAAAATAAAAGAAAACACTCTTACGAAAGAGTGTTTTCTTTTATTATTACTTCTTAGCGCGTTTGTTTAAGTCTGCTTGAATTTCGTTAGATTGCTTTAACCATTCTTTAAGCTTATCTTCTAACGTGTTAAACCCTTGTTGTTGCTGCTTTTGTGGTTGTGGTTTACGGCCACCACCAGCATTTCCTTGAGGACGAGGCTTCGCTGGACGTGCAGGACGCTCAGGAGCTTCTTGAGTAGCACGGATAGAAAGTGAGATTTTTCCAGACTCCTCTTCTACATTCATGATTTTCACTTTCACTTCGTCTCCTACTTTAAGAACATCATTAATATCCTTAACGAAACCGTGTGCTACTTCTGAAATATGAACAAGTCCTTGCTTTTTTTCATCTAGAGCTACAAATGCACCAAATGGCTTGATACCAGTAACTTTTCCTTCAACAATATTGCCTACTTCATAATTTGACATATACATACATCTCCTAAATAATTTTTAACCTTTTAATTTTAACACAATTAACCCATTTAAGCAAAATCGTTTTAATTTCGCTAACTTACAAAATATGGGACCACTAGAAATACGCTAGGGTTTTATAACCCTAGCATTAAACCTATTTTTCCATTAACTTCCCTCTTGAAAGATATTTTTCCTTTAACTCAATATTCAATTCACGCTTATATTTCTCTAATTTATACTCATTATTCGGGTCAATGATTGAAATAACGACGCCTGCTTTTCCCATCCTTCCCGTTCGGCCAGCGCGGTGCAAATAACTATCAGGACTAGTTGATGCGTCAAGCTGAATAATATGTGTTACGTCTTCTACGTCAAGCCCACGAGCTGCAACATCAGTTGCGACTAAAATATGAGTATCTCCTTTTCGAAATGAGTTTAACGCATGTTCACGTTCTTGCTTTCCTTGATCAGATGACAAGGCTTTTGTTTTAATCCCTTTATAAGAAAATTTCTCAACTACCTCTGCAACCCTTTCCAGTTGGTTGACAAAAACGATCCCTTTCTCTACTTTCTCAGCATGAATTAATTTGCGAACGGTATCAACCTTCTCTCTTGGCTCAACAAGAATAAAAAGGTGATCAACGTTTTCGTTGTTTAATAACCCACCTTCAGCTTCTACCTCCACTACGAACGGAGCAACATTACTCACCGATTCAGCAAATCCGTGTGGGATCGTTGCAGAAACAAATAAAAATTGAGTCTGTCTTCCTGCTCGTTTGGCAATTTCGATCGTCGACTCCCATGAAGGTCGCTCAGCCATCATTCGATCAGCTTCATCAACTGCAACAACCTTAACCTCATGCAACTTCAACTTTTTCATCTCAATTAATTCAAGTAATCTTCCTGGTGTACCGATCGCTAGCTGAGGCTTTTGTTTTTTTAATTTTTCCACTTGACGCTTAATATTTGCACCACCAATAAAAGCACCAATTTCGATTGGTTCAGATGTCGTTAGACTTTTTGCTACGTCAACTACTTGCATAGCAAGTTCTTGCGTTGGCGCTAAAATAACTACTTGAAGACCTTTTTTATCCTTTTCAACTTTCGCCAAAGCAGGCAGTAAATAAGCCAGTGTCTTTCCTGTTCCTGTTTGAGACCTTGCAATTAAACTCTGACCTGACAATGCTTCTGGTATCATTTTCGCTTGAATATCAGTCGGATCTGTCACACCTTGCTTAGTTAAGGCCTCCACTAAAAAGTTTGGCATATCAGAAAATACATTACTCATCCTTTTCCCTCTTTCTATTCATTACGCTTCTAAGCGTCGTAATTGTTCAACTTGTTCATCTGTTAGTTGCTGGAGCTCATTTAGAAATGCTTGTTGAAACGAACCAATACCTTCTTCGTTTGTTTGACTATATGCCCGTTCGCCAGCGATACCAAAATATGTTACGGCCTCTTTGGCTGCTTCAAGTGGATTTTGTTTTCCAGTAGCTATAAATGCACCAATAACAGCTCCTAGAAGGCAGCCTGTCCCAACAACTTTCGTAAGCCATGGGTGACCATTGTAAACTTTATGAGAACGTACCCCATCCGTTATTACGTCAACTTCACCTGTAACAACACATATGGTTTGAAATTGTTTTGCAGCTTTTCTCGCTAGTTCGACCGGGTCGCCATTAACAGAACCGTCTACTCCTTTAACATTTGCTTCTTCACCAACGAGCGATGCTATTTCACCAGCATTGCCTCGCAATACTGTTAGATCAACTTCTTGTAATATTCTCATACTACTTTCTGTTCGAAACGCAGTTGCACCAGCACCCACTGGATCAAAAATCACTGGTACTCCAGCTTTATTGGACGCTTGCCCAGCTAAAATCATATTGTCAACTTGCTCATTCGAGAGCGTTCCGATATTTAAAAGCAAAGCTCCTGCAATACTTGCTAATTCAGCTACTTCTTCTCTTGCATATGCCATCACTGGCGATGCACCTAGTGCCAGCAATCCATTTGCAGTAAAATTCGTCACAACGACATTTGTCATACAGTGCACTAAAGGATTTTCTTCTCGGATCTTCCTTATCAGCATGTTACTACCTACCTTCTTTTTGTCCACAATCTAATGAATCTATGAGAAAATGTTACCTTTTTTTCCTCACAAAAACAAACATTACATTTTTCTGACGATTATGTATATATTCCATAACTGTTGCCTATAATGGTTATTACAATCGTATTCCCCCTACGAATGAAGAGGTTGTCTCCAAAATAAAGAATCTGACCCGTGCACTCATTATCGCATGCGCTGCCTAAACGTATACGATAAACTCGAGCTGAACATGGATCAGACCTTTTAGAGACAACCTCATTTTTTTATTAATTCAATTTAGAGTCATACCTTCACATTTACCATTATTGCCTTTTTAGAAATCTTCCAATTCTTTCAATTGATTGTTCAAGATTCTCCATCGACGTTGCATAAGAACAACGAATGTGCCCTTCTCCACCTTTTCCAAACACATGACCAGGAACAACTGCAACCCGTTCTTCTAATAACAGTTTCTCTGCAAACTCCTCAGATGTTAGCCCCGTCTTTTCAATCGAAGGAAATGCGTAAAAGGCTCCTCCCGGTGTATGGCATTCCAAACCAATCTCTTCAAAAGATTTAACGAAATAATTACGTCGTTGTCGATAGGATTGTTTCATACGTTCAATGTCATCCATGCCACTCTTTAATGCTTCTAATGCTCCGTATTGAGCCATCGTAGGTGCACACATCAAGCTAT
The DNA here is from genome assembly GCF_056619965.1 of Halalkalibacter sp. HAAS-P014. Lineage (NCBI taxonomy): Bacteria > Bacillati > Bacillota > Bacilli > Caryophanales > Bacillaceae > Halalkalibacter > Halalkalibacter sp. HAAS-P014. The sequence goes on from NZ_JBWQTV010000007.1 coordinate 8,828, forward strand.
ACTGGTGGAGTTTCAGCATTGCCGCAAGAATATCTGGTGGGGCTAATACGAAACCTAACCTCCAGCCAGTCATCGCAAATGCTTTTGAAAACCCTGAAATCAAAATCGTTCTCTCTTTCATATTTGGAAGAGAAGCAAAACTAACGTGGTCTTCATCATAGCTTAATTCAGCATAAATCTCATCAGAGAATACAAGCAAGTCATGCTGTTCAGCAAGTGAGGCAATTTCCAACATTTCCTGCCTGTTCATCGTTGCTCCTGTTGGATTATTCGGAAAACAGAGCATAATCGCTTTAGTTCGGTCCGTGATAGCTGCTTTAATTTGCTTAGCTGATACTTTAAAATTATCTTGATTAGTTGTCCCTATCGATACAGGTACACCACCTGCCATTTGAACAAGAGGTACGTACGAGACAAAACTTGGCTCGACAACAATAACTTCATCACCTTCATCAAGAATAGCACGCATTCCAATATCAATCGCTTCACTCGCACCAACGGTAACGAGCACCTCGTCTTCCGGATCGTATTGAACAGAGAACCTTTTACTCATATAAGTAGAAATCTCTCTTCTAAGTTCAATAATCCCAGCATTTGCTGAATACGCTGTAAACCCCCTCTCCAATGAAGAAATACTTGCTTCACGAACATTCCACGGCGTAACGAAGTCAGGCTCCCCTACACCAAGGGATATAATATTATCCATTTTAGATGCTAAATCAAAAAATCGTCGGATACCAGACGGTTTGATCGTCTGAACTCTTTGGGATAATCTCGTATTTGTTTTAGTATAAGCCATTATGGAGTCACCACTATTCGATGGTCTTCGTCTCCTTGCTCAAACACAACCCCATCATGTTTATATTTCTTCAATTGGAAATGAGTAGTCGTAGAAATAACCGTATCAATTGTTGATAATCTTTCTGAAACAAAACGCGCTGTTTCCGACATTGTTTTCCCTTCAATAACGACAGATAAATCATAAGCTCCTGACATTAAGTATAGTGCCTTCACTTCCGGAAAACGATAAATACGTTCAGCTACCTCATCAAACCCAACTCCACGCTGTGGCGTAACTTTCACATCAATAACAGCAGTTACTCCCTCTTGCTTTTCTATTTTACTCCAGTCTATGACTGCAGAATAACTCAGTATCACCTTGTCCTCTTCTAACTTTTTCAAAATACTTTCTACTTCTTGTTCTGAAGCATCGACCATTTTAGCTAGTGTTGGGATCGCCACACGGCCATTTCCTTCAATGATACGTAATATTTCAATTGCTTTATCTTCCATCTCTATATCTCCTTTACGTATGTAGCGTATGTTATCTTTTCTTTTGGTTTATCATAACATACCGAGCAACTGTAACGAACCTTCTTTTTTCTTATTATTCGATCATTTATTATTGTGGTTTTTCTTATTTTCCTGGGAGGAGTTTGGATGACATCACATACACAACGTTATGCATTACTTATTATCGATATGATCAACGACTTGGAATTTTCAAGTGGATATGAATTGCTTCCACATGCCTATCAAGCCGCCAAAAACATAAAGAATGTAAAGCAATTCTTAAAAAAGCAAGAGTTCCCTGTTATTTACGTCAATGATAACTACGGCAAGTGGCAATCCGACTTTCGACACCTTGTTTCTCATTGCCTTGAAGAAGATGTACGTGGGAAGCCAATTGCTGAAATTATGAAGCCTGATGATGATGATTACTTTATTTTAAAACCTAAGTACTCTGGTTTTTTTGCTACACCATTAGACCTATTGCTCGCCCACTTAAAAATAAATACTTTAATTATAACTGGGGTAGCCGGAAATATGTGTGTACAATTCACAGCCAATGATGCTTACATGCGAGATTACAAGCTCTTGATTCCATCTGACTGCGTTGCCTCTAATACGATTGACAAAAATGAGCATGCTCTTTTATACATGAAGGAAGTGTTGAAAGCAGATATTTCGCCTTCTTCTGCTATTATAAAAAAATAAGGACCCTCTAAATCGTCGTTTATTAAGAGGGTCACCTACTACAATATTTATTTTTGACCGGTATCTAGAATTTCGATGTTATGAGCTTTTGCAAAGTCCAGTAACTTTTCTGTTAATCCGTCCGGAGAAAAACGTTGCAACTTGATTCTCATTCTTCTTTTTAGGTTAACTAAGACAATTGTTCTTTCCCTTAAATGAATGACAGTCAACTTTTCGATTTCTTCTGCTTGTATAGTTCTTTTTGAAACAACAAGATACCCGAATATCCGAACAACATAAATCAACTGGTCATCTAATACTTCAACATGATAACTCATTGTCATCGCTGCGAAAAAAACAAAGGAAATACCGTACGCTAAATATGTTGCTAAAGTCGTTTCAAGAGCATAGGCATACGTAATCGTTAAAATAAATAATAATATCCATAAAAATTTGGGTTCGTTAGCTTGATAAACCAAAATCACCACTCCCTTTCTTGTCCAAAATCTTTTATACACACGTTACGATTTTGTAAAAATCGTAAATTTCATCAATTCCATTATACACGAGTTTCAATGCGCTAAAAGAGTGGGTATGATTTAGATAACAACAGAAAGGAACAAAAGGAGAAACCAATGAAAAAACTTTCTTTCATGAATTTGTTTATTCACAAATTAAAAACGGATCCAATACCAGACTGGTCAGCGACTCTTGCTTATTATTTTATGCTTTCCATCTTCCCACTGCTCATTTTCTTGTTAGCATTAATCCCTTATTTTAAATTTGACATTGATACAATTTATGCATTTATTAATGATTATGTACCTGAAGACATAGCAGATCTTTTTACTACAACTATTTTAGAAGTTATCAGTGAGCCTCAAGGTGGACTTATTTCGTTCGGGGTGCTCGCAACAATTTGGTCGGCTTCGAACGGGGTTAATGCATTAATAAGAGCAGTGAATCGTGCTTATGGCATTGAAGAAACAAGAAATTTTGTAAAGCTACGCCTACTTTCCATCGTTCTTACTTTTGGGATGATCGTTGTTATCATTGCCACATTGCTCTTACCGGTATTTGGGAATGTTATTATTACAGCCTTGGAAACATACTTCTTCCTCCCTCATGAGACAGCAACGATCTTAAATTCCTTACGCTGGATTATTGGAATCGGACTAATGACCGTGGTTCTTATGCTTTTGTATTCTTTAGCACCTAATGTTAAATTACAATGGAAGCAGGTAATCATCGGAGCCGTTACAGCTACGGTTGGTTGGCAAGTCATATCAGCACTATTTTCAACCTACGTAAGTAATTTTGGTAATTTCACTGCAACTTATGGCAGTCTAGGTGGGGTCATCATTCTAATGCTTTGGTTTTTTCTAACCGGTGTCATCCTAGTCATCGGAGGGGAAATTAATGCAACGCTTTATTTGCAAAGTAAGAAAACACCAAAAAATCTGTGACAAACCCTTTTATAGCAAGAGATTTACCATTTTATTTTCATGAAAAATGTATAAATTATTTCATTTTGGACATGATGGTATCAGAATGCACGGTGAATTTAACTGAACGAGGAGATGACAGTAAATGAATAAAACTGAACTAGTACAAGCTGTAGCTGAACGTACACAACTATCGAAGAAAGATGCAGGGAACGCTGTAAATGCAGTTTTTGATTTAATTGAGGAATCACTGTCAAAAGGGGAAACGGTCCAACTCATCGGCTTCGGAAACTTTGAAGTCCGCGAAAGAGCGGCGAGAAAAGGTCGTAACCCTCAAACAGGTGAAGAAATTGATATTGCCGCAACAAAAACACCAGCATTCAAAGCAGGAAAACAACTAAAAGAATCAGTAAAATAAAAGACTCCAATCAAAAAGGTGGGTTTCCTTTTTGATTGGAGTCGATGCAATGGGCGCAGCCGTTGCCCTCTTTTTCGCAATCTGAATGCTCTTCTCAGATTGCACGCAACGTGCGTAGCCATTGCTTTTTTTAATCAATCAAAAAGGTGGGTTTCCTTTTTGATTGGAGTCGATGCAATGGGCGCAGCCGTTGCCCTCTTTTTCGCAATCTGAATGCTTTTCTCAGATTGCACGCAACGTGCGTAGCCATTGCTTTTTTTTAAAGATCTAATTCATTACGATTCTTGATATGGATTAATTTCTTCTGGTTTTTGATAAGTAACATACGTATTTGCAATAAAGTCATGGATGCTTCTTTTATCTTGACGGAAGGCAACCATAAACGCACTTACAATGAAGGCTATTAGTAAAGTGATCGCATATACAAAACCAGCAACAACCACACGGAGTAGCATCGTTCCAAATCCTACGTCACTTCCATCTATTTTTACAATTCGAATTCCTAATAGCCTTTTCCCTACAGTGTACCCATACCATAAAACTGGAAGCAGCAACGAATATAGTAAATTAGCAACCCCATCTAATACTTCTCTTCCACCTGAACCTAACCCAAATATACCCGCAAGAATGAAAATTGTTCCAGAAATAACTAATACATCAAGAATATTCGCTGCAAATCGAATCCAAAAACCAGCAGGACGCTCAACCATTCATAAAACCTCCTTTTGCTACAATAAAAACCCACCTTATTATAGCTCTTTTCTTAATCTAATGTACACTAAGACCCCATATGTCAACTTACAACAAATAAATGTTGACAATAATCTGATTTCTTATTATTCTATTGTTAACTAATTTTAAAACGAGGTGAACATATGGGTGAATCTACTCGAAAATTCCGAACTGTAGACCTGGTTCTAGTCGCTATGTTTGCTGCTTTAATGGCTATTGGAGCTAACTTAACTTCTTTTCTCGTCATAGGTTCCGTACCGATTACGCTGCAAACTTTATTTGCTATTTTAGCAGGAGCCCTTCTCGGCAGCCGTCTCGGCTCATTAGCTATGACTGTCTATTTGCTCATTGGACTAGTTGGGTTCCCTGTCTTTGCTCAATTTTCAGGAGGGCTTCGAACATTTGTAAGTCCAACATTCGGCTTCTTACTCTCCTATATTCTTGTAGCATTCGTGACAGGTTTAATCATAGAGAAAAGCCGCAAAAAAAGTGTACCAATCTTTATGATTGCATGTTTTATTGGTCTTATCATTAATTATGTAGTTGGAACTCATTATATGTATTTTGCTTTCCAATTTATTGCTAATTTAGAGGCAGTTAGTTACCAAGTTGTTTGGGCTTGGATGGCAGCTCCTGCAGTTAAAGATATTATTTTAACTTTCTTTGCCGCCATATTATCTTCACGTATCTATAGTACAGTAAATAAAAGACGTGGACGAGGCTCTACACCTAATCAAGTCGCATAAGATAAAATACTTCGCACTTACAAGAATGCTAACTGCCCTTAGAACGCTTCACAGAAAAAAACTAGAGTAACTCAGTTAAGTTACTCTAGTTTTTGTGCGATTAAAACTGCAACGGCTTCGCTCCTTGCTACGAGTTTAACCCAAAAGGGAAAACCACCCTTTTGGGTTAAACTCTATAGTACCATAGCAGCTAGCCAGCCGAAGATGAAGAGGGGGATATTAAAGTGTATAAATGTTGGTACACACGTGTCCCAAATATGGTTATGTTGTCCGTCTGCATTTAAACCGGCTGATGGCCCGAGTGTACTGTCTGATGCCGGCGCACCTGCATCACCTAATGCCCCTGCTGTTCCAATTAATGCAATGATCGCATACGGCGAAAAACCTGCTGCAAGTCCAAGAGGGACAAATAAAGTTGCAATAATTGGAATAGTTGCAAAGGATGATCCAATACCCATCGTAATAAATAAACCAATGACAAGCATTAATAAAGCCGCTCCAGCTTGACTTTCTCCTACAATATTTGATGCTTGTATGACTAGTAAGTCAACATGTCCTGTTTCACGAATGACAGCGGCAAACCCTGAAGCTGAAAGCATAACAAAGGAAATAAACGCCATCATTTTCATTCCTTCTGTTACAACTTCATCTGCTTCTTTAAATTTTAATGAGCCACTAATAAGTAAAACTACAAGTCCAGCTAAAGCTGCAATAATCATCGATTCAGAAAGACGTTGCACGACAAGTGTAGCAACGATCGATAGTGTTGCTGCTACAACCGACCATCTAGTATACTCTAGCTTTTTCTCAGCAGCTCCTACGATATCACGATTTTCATAATTTCTATGTTTTCTATACGTGAGTAAAACAGCTACTAGTAGCCCAATAGTAAGTCCTAATGTTGGTAATGCCATTGCCTTTGGAATATCTGCTAATTCAATAGCGAGCCCATTTTCAGACATATTGTCAGCAACAATGCCATGGAAGATCGCACCGAAGCCATATGGTAAGAAAATATATGGTGCCGTTAACCCAAATGTTAAGATCGTCGCAATCGCACGACGGTCTACTCCTAATTCATTTAATATCTTCAAAATTGGAGGAATCAAAATAGGAATAAAAGCAATGTGAATTGGAACGACATTTTGAGAGAAACAAGCAACTACGGCTAGTAAAAAGAAAATAAGTGCTTTTGACAAAGCTTTCTTTCTTGAATCTTCATTACGTCCAACTACTTTTATGACCCAATTCACCATTACATCCGGCAATCCTGTACGAGCAATTGCAACAGCAAAGGCACCTAAAAGCGCATAACTAAGCGCTACCGTGGCACTACCACCTAAACCATCGCTAAATACAGCGACCGTCTGCTCAAAACCTAAACCACCTAAAAGTCCACCAACTAACGCACCAATCGCTAATGCTAACACTACATGAACACGAACTAAGCTTAAAATTAACATGACAAGTACTGCTACTAATACTGCATTCATTTTTCAACACCTAAATCCTTTAGTTTATTAAATCATTAATATATGAAAGCACTCAATAAAACTATCATTATAGCAATATATTTGTCAATGGTTTTCTTTACCTTAATAAAGGGTTGAAGTAAAATGAAATCTTTATCTTTTCATTGTAGAGTAAAGGAGTGCGCCGAAGATTTAAACTTGATCTTCAGCACACTCCCAAAACAATGTAGCGAACGGATCCATCGGACTCTATTAGAAGCTTCTAAACAGCCCTATTAACAATTATCAAAAACTTCATCCATACATTTTCTTCATCCATTCAACAATCCCTATATTTTCTTCACTTCAAAGCTGCTCAACATTATGGTGACAAATAATAAGTAAATGACCCAATAGAAGATTGTGTAAACACCAAAGCAAAGCGCAAACAATAATAAGTCGATACAAGCCAGCATCGCAACACTCATTAAATCAATAAATGGCAAATGTTCTGAAATTAACCATTTTTCCCACAAAAAAAGTACCAAGGCTCTACCTTGGTACTTTTTCATTAGCTTTTATTCGTGTGAAGCAATTTCTTCTTCGAGAAGCTCTAATATTTTGCGGCCTTCATCGCCAACAACCTCATCACGGAAGTAATCACGAACAGGTATTGCTAACTCACGGAACGCTTCACGCTCTTCCTCTGTTAACTCGATTACTTCTGTTGGGTTCTCAGTATCATTTTTAATTAACTCTAGGAATTCTTCGTTCATTTGAGCTTGCATTTCAAACACTCTTGGTTGCATTTCATCCACTGTTTCATCAATCAGTGCACGGATATCTTCGGATAAGCCATAATAAAAGTCAGGATTCACAGTCGTCATCGCTACATAAGTGTTATGGTTAGAAATTGTCATATGGTCTTGAACTTCATGGAACGCAGCGTCTTCAATAAAGAAGATTGGATTCTCTTGTCCATCTACCACTCCATTTTGAAGATTTACATATAATTCAGCCCAGTCCATAGGAGTAGGGTTTGCACCATATGCTTCATAAGATTTTAGAATTAAAGAAGATTCTTGTGTACGCATACGGAAGTTGGTAAAATCCTCTGGTGTTCTTAATTCTTGGTTTCCTGTCCATTGCATTGCTCCTTCTGTGAAGAAAGCTAACGGCTTAATATTTTGTTCTTCATACAATTCAGCTAAATGAACGTTTATTGCCTCACTCGTATTTAGAATTTCTTGAGTTACTTCTTGATCATCAGGGAAAAGGAATTGTAAGTCAAATACTTGACCTTCTTTAACCATTCCACCCGTAAATCCTGGTGAAATAATTGCAAACTCAGCCATTCCTTGTTGCAATTGTTCTACTTGATTAACAGCATCTCCCAATTGTCCATATTCAAATACATCAATATTGATTTGACCGTCTGATTTTTCATGAAGTAACTCAGCAAATTCTGCTGCATATTCATACTGCACTTGTCCCTGCATTTCTTCTGTATAGAAAACCCAGTTGTATTCTTCTCCACCCTCGTCTACGGTACCACTATCAGTTCCTGCCTCTTCACTACCACATGCAGCTAGCGCCATTGTTAACGCTCCAGTCAAAGCTAAAAATTTCCAATTTCTCTTTTTAAAAAACATCAAATACCCCCTGTAATAGTAGTTCTATTTCAAGAAACATCTCAACTAAAGTAAAAACAGTGAGATTTCCTCAAATAGTATAATTAGTACTGACGCTATTAGTAACATCACGATGTATGGTGGCGTACCTTTAATTACATCTAAATAAGATTTATTAAAGACCGCGCTCGCAGTAAATATATCAACCCCAAATGGTGGAGTCGCCGAACCAAGAGCTGCTTGAAATGTAATGACAATTCCTAAATGGATTGGATCTACACCTGCTTGCATCGCAGCAGGGTAAAAGATTGGTGTTAAAATTAATATGACAACAATTGGATCTACAAACATACAACCAATAAAAAAGAAAATAGCGACAATTAACAATACTTGTAAAGCTGTTGGGTCAGCCCCTAACACTGTTTCCGTCAACATTTGAGGGATCCTCGCATACGAAATTAACCACGAGAATGCTTGGCCAGCAGAAACTAATATAAATACTGCTGATGTTACAAGCCCTGTTGAAAGAGCAATCTTAGGAACTTCTGTTAGTTTAATAGATCGGAATACAAACAGTTCAAGGATTAGTGCATATAACACGGAAATACCTGCAGCCTCTGTTGGACTAAAGATTCCGAAGTAAATCCCACCAACTATAATTACTGGAAAGCCAAGAGGAAATAATGCTCTTGTTGTTGATTTATAACGCTCTTTCCAACTCTGTTTCTCTACTTTAGGAATTTTAAAGATTCTTGCATGAATATAGCTATAAGTCGCAAACATTAAAAATACTAATAGTCCAGGTCCAATTCCTGCAATAAACAAATCGCCAAGCGACACTCTTGGAGCTGCTAGGGCATAAATAATCATCCCGATACTCGGTGGAATTAACAACGCAAGATCGCTAGCATTGATAATTAAAGCAATTGCACTTGAATCTTTATACCCAACGGATAATAGTCTCTTCCTCATTGGAGTCCCAATTGCTACAACAGTCGCTTGTGTAGAACCTGAAATAGAACCAAAGAGCGTACATGCAGCTGCAGTGGTAATTGCATACCCTCCTCGAAGATGACCAACAAAAGAACCAACGAAATCTAGTAGCCGTTTCGATGTTTTTCCTGTCGACATAATATCTGCCGCAAAGATAAACAGCGGAACCGCTAGTAGAGAATAAGATGAAATACCTTCCATCATTTGCTGCACTATAAACATCGGATCAACGTTTGGCATAAAGAAGATCACTACAACTATTGATGCAGCCAGCATTGGAATCATCATTGGAAATCCTAGTAAAAGCAGAACGATCATTACCGTTATCATAGTTGCTATCATTCTCAGATTCCTCGCAGTCTTTTTTAGTTAAAGGTTAAGTCCCCTTCTCAAAACATATTGTTAAGAGTAATCCTTTTTCTCTTGAGCCAAATAAATTTCTTTTTCTTTAATATTCACCCACATATTTCGTAAAAATTGAATTCCACCTAAAACTAGTCCAATTGGAACAAAAATAGCAAGTACATATGCTGGTATCTGCAGAGCAGTCGTAACCCGTCCAGAATCCACAAGTGACATAAAATAACTATAGCCAAATATAGAAAGTGTAAAGAGGACAAAAGCCGTTAAAGCCGGAATAATAATTGAAAGTGCTTTCCTGATAGGAAAAGGCGCTAAATCGTAAAAGGCTGACATGCTAATATGTCTACCTTTTCTGGCAGCATAGCTGATTCCCATAAATGTTGCGACAGTTACTGCAAATAAACTTACTTCCTGTGAAAAAGCCCAACTAGAACCTGTAATTGCACGGCTTAATACATTTCCGACAATCATAACTGCTATCACAATAATTGAATAGCTTAAAATCTGTTCTTCAATTTTCACGAGCCATCTGTCTAAAGTTCGCAATACTTTCAATGAGTGCTCTCACTCCTTTTTCACAGAATAATCTAACTAAACAAAATATACAAACAAGTCAGTACTTCTATCTTAGTGGAAGTCAGTTTCCATCTCAAATGTGATTTGCTGTCTCGTTCGTAGCTGAGTTTCCAAATAACGGCGTTATTTGTGCTAAGATTTGGAAATTTGGCCTAATGCTCGACACAGCTCTATATTTGTCTACATTTCTATTCAAACTTCCAGAAAAAAAGAACCTGAAACTTTCCAAACCTTGTAACAATCGTAATTATTATTACGTCGTTACTAAAAGGTTTGAAATACGTAGTCAGGTTCTCTTCCATTCTTTATTTTTTTTCCTTATTAATTGCCACTTTCGCAAGCGTACGTGCCATCGCCCCTGTCCCACCTGCTGGTCCAAGCTTGCTTTCTTTCGATTGCCAAGCTGTTCCTGCGATATCTAAATGAACCCATGGTGTATCTTCTGCAAATTCACCGATAAAAAGGCCTGCTGTAATACTGCCTGCTAAACGGCCAGGTGCGTTATTTAAATCAGCTACATCACTTGATTTCAGCATTTTCTTATATGGTGCATAAGTAGGAAAACGCCAGATCCACTCATCTGTTTCTACTGAGGCTTCCAGCACATCCCCCATTAATTTTTCATGATTTGTGACTGCACCAGTAGTGCAATCGCCCAATGCAACTAAAACCGCTCCAGTTAAAGTAGCTACATCTATCAAAGAGGTTGCTCCAAGCTGCTTTGCATACGTCATTCCATCTGCTAAGATCAAACGCCCTTCTGCATCTGTGTTACGTACTTCAATCGTCTTACCAGCCATAGAACGAATAACATCACCTGGCTTGAGTGCTGAACCGTTTAACAGATTTTCAGAAGATGGTATGATCGCTATCACATTGACATTAGGCTTTATTGTACCGATAATATCCATAGCTCCTAGTACAGCAGCTGCTCCTCCCATATCGCCTTTCATCTCGTGCATATTTTCACGGGGTTTAATCGATATTCCACCTGAATCAAAAGTCAAACCTTTTCCGACAAAGCCAAGAATTTCATTCGATTTCGCATTTCCAATATATTTCAATACAATCATTTTCGGTGGCTGATCACTTCCTGCAGCTACAGCTAACAATGCTCCCATTCCTAGCTTTTCCATATCTTCGCGCTCAAGCACTTCGAATTCAAATTGATATTTATTTGCTAGCTTTCCTGCTTCTTCAGCTAAAATCGTTGGCGTCATCATATTCCCAGGTGTATTGACTAATCTCCGTGAAAGGTTTGTCCCTTCACCATATGTATAACCTACTTCTACTGCTTCTAGTAATTTTTCAGGCTCTTCACCATATAAGGTAACTTCCTCTATTTTCACTGCTACTTCATTAGTCTTTTCTTTATAATCCAAAACGGTATAGGTTCCAAGTGCAAGAGCCTCCCCTATTAAAGTAGCAACATCATTAACACCAATGTTATCTGTTGCAAAACTTTCAGTGATAAATGCGATTTGGGTCATTTTCTCTTTTTCAAAAATTCGAGCTACACGAGCTAACTCTTCTCGGATTGTTTCAGTTGTTGCCTCTTCCTTCTTACCAAGCCCCACCACATATATACTTTCTGATTTGAGTTTCTCCAATGTATGGATGAGAGAACCGTTGCCAATAGAGGCGGCTTTTTTTGTTTTTTTAAGTTTTAAAATTTGGTCGTTTAAAATCTTGTTCATTTGTGCTACTTTCGGATGAAGGGCCTCTCCTTCAAATACTCCTACGACTAACACATCATGTTCATTCTCCACTATAAATTCAGACACCACTTTAAACATTTAGTTATCACTCCTTTATGATCATTCACTCCATTATACAAAAGGCTTTAGGAAAGGTAAAAATTAAGTATTTATTAAAGTGGCAAGGCTTTTTGTCGACACCTGATTTCTATCAATAAAATTGTGGCACTTGATGAACACTAACAAAAGTAGATCTTATTTATGATATAATTAATGGCAATCTAAACTTAAAATCACATGTTTGATCCCTTTATTTGAAAGGTATATGTATGGTAGGAAAGGACGTAATCAATGGAATTATTTCAAAATTTCCCTTTATGGGCAGCCTTATTCGCAATTGGATTTGCTCAATTCGTGAAAGTACCACTTAATTTTATAGCTACTAGAAAGTGGGAATGGACTTTATTAACGAGTACAGGTGGGATGCCAAGTTCACATTCAGCTGCTGTGACAGCAGTATCTACAGCGATTGCTCTAGAGTTCGGACTAGATTCCTCTGTTTTTGCAATAGCAGCTGTCTTTGGAATTATCGTTATGTTTGACGCTACTGGAATTAGACGTCACGCTGGGTACCAAGCAACCGTTATAAATCAACTCGTTACCGATTTTAATAAACTTGTCGATGAAGTAAAATCCTGGCCTAAGAAAGAAGAAATTGAGAAAAGAAAAGAATTAAAAGAATTGCTAGGCCACCAACCTATCGAAGTTTTTTTCGGTGCTTTGCTCGGTATTTTTCTTACCCTTACACTACACGTAATCATCCACTAATACGCAATTCATTCAAATTAGTAGCACTGCCTGTTAAAATCAGTTCAAGGGACTAACACATGTTAGCCCCCTTGAACTAAAAACCATCATGAAATAAAAAAATGACGTGTCAAACTTTATATTTAACACGCCACTACTCTTTTTATCTTTTATTGATCGAACATTTGATTGCGAAAAACCTGTACAGTCTCGTCTTCATTAAGGCTTTTGAACTCTTCCTCAGACAAAGTACCATTACCTTCTTTTACAACATAGACCTCTACTTCTTGCTTGCCCCAATTGTTAAATACATCACTTACCGTTTCATAATATAAATCAATTCTATTCCCTTTAATGGCCGAACCTGTATCAGCTACTACTCCGTAACCATAACCCGGAATGAACAAGACAGTACCAATTGGGTATACATTCGGATCTGCAGCAATCGTTGAATAAACATCCCTTTTTACTTCTATACCAGAAAAGGTTATGCCGTAACTTGGATCTCCTGGCTCTTTTCCAGTTGATTCATATCCTGCCGTATATCCCGTTGCAATCACCGTTTCTGAAGGATATTGAGACCAGTCAACTGCTTCTTCTAATGTTACCGGAGCTGCTTTAGCGATTTCTTGTGACAACGTTTGCTCTTCTATTTGAACAAACGGTAAAGACTTAGGACTTAATGACGTGACTTTATGCGATCTATCATGAGCAGTATGTGTTACCTCCTTATGATCATTTTCAAAGTTTTGCATTACCCATTGTTGAAGTTCAGCAGCACTTACACCTGAAAAAGTTTGAAACGTTGTAAAGAAAGCTGCTAGAAAAAGGCCGCTCATTAACATACGCCGACCAATAGTTTTCATTCTTACCACAAAATTTCACTCCCTCTCTTGAATTCAGCATCTCCAGAGGCAATGAAATTTATACAAAAAATGAGAAAAGGGGTCAGACCCCCCTTTACCACACTAAAGGAGGGTCTGACCCCAAAACTTTAAAACATTTGATATCCTCTCACTCTTAACATCTTGATTACAATTCCAGCGATGATTGCCCCGATAAATCCACTTGTTAACACCAGTATGTCAACTAGTTGAAGAGCAAGGAGGTTTGATCCAAGCAGTGAAAACGATGCTGCTGGTGATGTGAAATATTCAAAAAAACTCGCATCACTAACAATCCAAATAACTATAATTGGATAAACAAAAGCCATTATCCATGTAGACCGTAATACCATATTTAACAAGAACCCAATCCCAAAAAATAAAATAAGAAAGAGTACCATCGAAATTAATAACTGTGGCAAACTCACAACATGCACCCCCATTAATCTATTTAAGAAGTTGTCCAAAAAGGGGCGATTATTACTTTACAACAACCTCGAGTATTGAGTGAGAAATAGTGAAAACTCAATGCGCGACGTCATTTACTCCCTTATTCGATACGCTCTTTAAGTTTACTGAACACGATAGTTTGAAGTCAATACAATAGCTTGACATCTTTGTGGCAATTATCCCTTTTATACAAAATATATTTACAATAGCACTAGCAATTTCGCGCCAATATCACAATAATGAAAAAGACCCGGAAAGAACCTGAATATTGTTACGTTCAGATTCTTTCACGAGTCAAAGTCATTCTGATGCCTGTATATCTTGTCCTTCTCCAGCGCATCGATTACATGTTTCACTCCCACCTAACAACAGTTGAAAGTAGCCAGTACCTTCACAATAAGGACATTGCACAGCAACCATTTTTGTATCCTCAGTATACGCCATTATAACCCACCCCTTCTTTAGTAAAATATTATCAGAATATTTTATATATTAAAACCTTATCGTAATTTATTATTTCCCAATGAAAGCGCGAACATATTAACTTTTCTTATTACTTTGCCTTAATTGTTACTTTTTTGCATAAAAAAAGCGAATGCCCTTATCGCATTCGCTTCTTATATGTAGTCCCTACTACATAGGACTCTTTCCTCTTTTTAGAACTAACCCAGGCCCACCTAATAGGAATAAATAACGGTTATCAATCATCTTTTTCATAAAGTTCGCTGATGAACCGAATAATTTCCTCGTACCAACTACACCTATTGCCTCTTTCCCACCAAGTGAAGCTACAGTTCCTTTAATGTCTGGTTTAAACGTCTTCAGTGATTCACCCTTAATTAGAGCTTTAATGTTACCTGCACAGACATCAGCCATTTGCATTGCAATCTGAGCAGTCGGTGGATAAGGACGGTTAATTTCTTCATTGATAATTAACGCACAGTCACCAATCACGAAAATATCTTCATGTCCTGGCACGCGTAAATCGCCATCAATTTTTATACGCCCACGCATCGCTTCAAAACCAGACTTCTCAATAACTGAACTACCACGTACACCTGTAGCCCATACTACTGTTTCTGCCTTAATTTCATCACCGTCAGCAAGTGTAACCCCAGTTTCTGTTACTTCTTTGATCGGACAATTAATTTTAAATTCAACTCCTCTACTTTCAAGGAGGTTCATCGCATACTCAACTAGTTCAGGATCAAATCCCGGTAAAGCTGTAGGAGCGGCTTCAATCACATACATCTTAACTTTATCGCGAGGAACATCATAATGTGCACATAATCTTGGTAAGCGTTCGGATAGCTCACCGATAAACTCAATCCCCGTAAAACCAGCACCAGCTACGATAATCGTTAAAAGCTCATCTCTTTTTTCATGTGTATTATTATATTTTGCAAACATATACTCAATATGTTCTTTTACTTCACGCGCACCGTTTACAGTCCACTTACTGAAAGCGTATTCTTGGACACCGGGAACACCAAATGTTTCAGCCTCAGATCCTAAGCCCACTACGAGGTAATCAAATTCCAGTTCTCCATTTTCTAAAACAACTTTCTTTTCTTCTCTTTTTATTTCTACAACAACGTCCTGTACAAACTTAATTTTATTAAAATCCAGAACACTCTTAATCGGCATACGAGTACGTTCAGGAGACATAGTACCTGCCGCTGGTTCGTGTAGCCATGTTGTTTGGTAATGATAATCGTGTTTGTTTACTAAAGTAATCCTTGCTTCATTATGACCTAATTGCTTTGTTAATCGAGATGCTGTAATCATTCCAGCATAACCAGCGCCAAGAATAACGATATTTGGCTTTTTCAAAGTTCATCACTTCCATCTTCTCAATATTTTTTGATCTATATTCTCCCACGCAAACAACTTTGTGATTATTTTCACGAACAACTGTAGAATAATAGTAAGATAATTACATGATGATCTTCGCAAAAAAGTCACAAATTACACCTCTAATAATATGTTCTTTCTATGAATTTTTCAACCATCTTTTTTCATTTTTATCTACTGAATTCATTCTTAATGTTAACTAAACCACCTGTATTATGCACTACATGGCTATTCCTTCGTTATACAATTAAATATTTATTTTTTTTAATGAATTAGCGAAACAAAAGGTATACAAGTATACAACACAAACCCTTGGTACAACTGGCTTAAGATGTATTTCTTAACACAACAAAAAAGACCTGTTAGACAGGCCTTCTTAAAATAGATTAGCACTCTTCAGGACTACCTTCATTTGTAGCTGTTCTAAATGACGTACCACAGCCACATGAGGCAATGGCATTCGGATTATCAATCGTAAATCCTCCGCCCATCATGTTCTGCTTATAGTCCACAACTAGTCCTTTAATGATTGGTTCACTCTCTTTATCAATTAAAACCGTTAATCCGTTAATAGTTAATTCCGTATCTTCTTCACTTTTTTCCGAGTCAAATCCCATTCCATATGAAAGCCCACTACAGCCGCCACCTTTTACACCAATTCGAAGCATTAAGCTAGCGTCTTCCTCAGCTTCTTTCATCTCTTTAATCTGACTTACTGCTGCATCAGTTAATGTAATCATGACATCCCTCCTAATCGCTGTTACGATTAGTATAACCTTTCCTACCTTGAACCTCAAGGGAGCTGCTCACCCATTTATCAAAAAGACAAAGACTGCTCCCATCTCTTTAGATTACTAAATTCCATTAAAATCATCGTGTTATGGGCACGATCTAATTCCTGGCTATAATGCAAGACGATAGGATGACTCATTCCGTATTGTTCAGCCGCACTAACCATTTTCTTACGAAGGTCTTCAATTTTTTCCATACAGATTTCTTGCTTCAATACTTTGCTCATCACTATCCCCCCATTCACAATCTTTCCCTATGTAATAATTTTACCAAATAAAAGGAAAACACAACAACTGAAAATAGTACAAAAGAATGAACTCTCACAAATAATTTTCCTTTTTAAAAATACTTGAAACATATGTAAGTAATAATAGAAAGACTTTTTACGTTATTACATACTTCTATACAAGTATGTAATTCCCTTCAAAAAAACGAGTAAAAATAGTAAAAATGTTAGAGATTTTAGTAATAAAACTATTATTTATGGGATAATGGCATTACTTACAATGATTTTTCAGTGGTTAATTAAAAAACAAGGGCAAACAGATTGTTTCTTTACCCTTGTTCATTCATAATTATTGAGATATTTACTTTCGCTCAAATGTCCCTTCACAAATAATCTCAGCTCCACCCGTCATCAAGACATTGCCACTTTCTAACCACGTAATCTTCAAATCCCCACCTAATAAGTGAACCGTTACCTCTTTGCCCTTTTGACTATAACCATTTAAAATCGCTGCCACTACCGCTGCACATGCACCTGTTCCACATGCCTGCGTAATACCAGACCCTCTTTCCCATACACGGAAATGAATGTCTGTCTCAGATTCCACTTCAACAAATTCAACATTGACCCATTCAGGAAATCGTTCATCCTTTTCCATTTTTGGACCTATTTGCTCAACACGGGCTAATTCAATGTCATCGACAAACATGATAGCGTGTGGATTCCCCATTGAAACAGCAGTTACTTCTAGTGTCTCACCACCTAATTGAAATGCCTCTGCTACAACTTGACTTTGCTCATCCCCAAGCATCGGAATCAACTTTCTAGTAAGAACTGGTTTTCCCATATCTACCGAAACACTTGTAACCTTTCCTTCGTCAACATGAACCGTTGCTTCTACAAGCCCTCCTAATGTTTCAATTTGAAACGTTTGACCTTTTACATATCCGTGTTCATAAGCAAACTTCGCAACACATCGTAAACCATTGCCACAATTCTTCGCTTCAGATCCGTCATTATTAAACACACGCATCTTAACTTCAGCAACATCTGATGGACAAACAAGAATCATTCCATCAGAACCAATCCCCTTATTTTTGTCAGAAACTTCAATTGCGAGTGGGGCTAGATTCTCTTCATAAAGCGTTTGTTTAAACAAATCTACATATATGTAACTATTGCCAAGTCCATGCATTTTTGTAAACTTCATGTATTATTCAATCCCTTCTTAGCTGCTTGTCCGTCCAAAAATAATCTTCGTCTGCTTCAAGTATTGTTAATTTTCCATTGCAACACGGTAAGATTAAAATTGTTTTTATCCCTTCTTGCGCACGCTTAAAATCTGATTTCTTCATATTGGTTAACACATTTTCTGCATGGCAAAATGGACAAGATTGCAAATAAATATCGTTAAATAGCCGTTCATATGGCCAAGTATTTACAAAAGGAATGACATCCACCTGTCACACTCCCCTTCTATTTAAAACAGTGGATTCTCTTCAATAAAAGTATAAATATTACCTACTAACTCTTCCGTTGTCTCTCCTGACACATACTCCCCATTTACAAGAGCAAATAACTCATGTGCACAGTTGCCACAGTTACTTAGACAACCATATTCAATGATATCTAAGTTCGGATCTTTTTCTAATTCTTCCATAGCTTTTTGTGCTCCACTAGCCAAATTGCTTAAACAAAACTCAATTATAGGACGCATACATATTCACCTCTTTTAATCTACCTTAATGCTACTTGGGCCACCATAAGAAGTCAATTACCAGCCAACCTATTTTTTTCCCTTTCCCACATTTGATACAAGAATTTTCAAGTGGGAGCTTAACAAAGTGAAAATCATTTCAACATAATTCACAAAATTGTTGTTTTCCTAGCCAGTTCTCGTTATAATCGGAATTGACCAGGGTCACTTTTGGTGAGGAGCAAAAATTATGGACGAACGCGCGAAAAAAGAACAAACGAAGGAGCGAATTGAGAAAGCTGCTTTACTTTTATTTCGTGATAAAGGGTATTCTAGAACTACTGTTCAAGAAATTACAAAAGAAGCAAAAGTTGCAAAAGGAACTTTTTTCAATTATTTCCCAACGAAAGATTCAATCATGCAATCGCTTGCAAATGATTTACTACAATCGGTAATGCCCTATATCCGACAAGAACATTTAAAAAATAGGCCATTCTCAATCCGATTACGCTCATATTTACAATTTATATTAACAGACTATGATACATACCCTGCACTAACGATCGAGATGTGGAAGCACGTTCTAAAAGAACAAACGTTATTATTTGCACATTGGAAAGAACTTATCGAAGACGCAAAGGCAAAAGGAGAAATCAGTATAGATGCCTCCATACAAGTATGGTCTCATATCATTCATAGTTTAATCTCGCATGGAATAAAAAATTTTGCCTCAGAACCTACGAAGACCCGTTTGCTCGAAAACGTAATGACTTTGGTCGAAACCAGTTTAGAAGCAATTCTCGAAAAAAGGGGACATTCAATTATGAAAAAACTCGTTATCTTAGGTGGCGGTTATGGCGGGATGCGTGTTTTACAACGACTCTTACCTGAGGGACTTCCTGAAGACGTTGAAATTACGTTAATCGATCGCTTACCTTACCATTGCTTAAAAACAGAATACTATGCATTGGCCGCAGGAACTGCATCTGATCATCACCTTCGTGTTAATTTCCCTGAAGATGCACGCCTAACGATAAAATTCGGTACAATTAGCAATATCGATTTAGATGAAAAAGTGGTAGAACTTGCTGAAGGTGATACTGTTTCATTTGATAAGCTAATCATTGGGCTAGGCTGTGAGGATAAATATCATAACGTTCCGGGTGCAAAAGAATATACACATAGTATTCAAACAATGAATAAAACGAGAAGAACATACGAAACGTTAAATAACATTCGCCCTAATGGGGTCGTTTCAATTGTTGGTGGTGGTTTAAGTGGTGTTGAACTCGCTAGTGAGCTTCGTGAAAGCCGTCCTGATTTATCGATTAAATTGTTTGACCGTGGAGATATCATTCTTTCAATGTTCCCACGTAAGTTGAGTACGTATGTTCAAAACTGGTTCATTGATCATGGTGTGGATGTTTTTAATAAAGCAAACATCACCAAGGTAGAAGACGGAGTCCTTTACAATCATGATGAGCCAATTGAATGCGATGCGATCATCTGGACTGCTGGTGTTCAACCAGTAGAAGTTGTCCGAAATTTAGACGTTGAAAAGGATAATCAAGGTCGAGTCATCTTAGCTCCTCAACATTTCTTACCTACAAATGAAGACGTCTTCGTTGTCGGTGATTGCGCTAGCCTACCACACGCACCGAGTGCGCAACTAGCCGAAGGGCAGGCTGAGCAAATTGTTACGATCTTAAAAAAACAATGGAATAATGAACCACTACCTGAAGAATTACCAAAAATCAAACTTAAAGGCGTATTAGGCTCACTCGGTAAGAAACATGGTTTCGGTTTAATGGGTGAACGAACCTTGTTAGGACGTGTGCCTCGCGTATTAAAAAGTGGTGTACTTTGGATGTATAAGTACCATTCAGGTAATTAATCAAACGCTTGTTTAGAGCACCTCCGCTACGTGTAGGTGCTTTTTCACTTCCTGTTTTTATAATCTCAATTCGTATCCGTTCAGTTCGCCTCCAACGATATCGACCTTACCAAATTATCAATTACCCAGCTCATCAATCTTCCTAAATATTTCTTTTAAATTTGGATTCCCTTCAGCCACCACTTCTCCCTCTATCGTAACAAGTGGATAAAAATACTCATCATCTTTGATTGCTTCTGAAAAATGAATATGCGTTTTATCGATTCCAGGATTTTCTATATCAACATACTCAATTGTAAACTCAACATCATGATACTTTCTTGTAATGGCTGCTTCTAACCATTCCATCGTTTCCTTTGAACTAGGAAGGTGAACACAGCTAGCGCATTTTTCCTCTGCTCCATATACGGCCATTCTCACGTTATTCCCCTCTTTCTTAATCACATATTGGCTTTTATAAAGTATTATATAGTAAGAATCGTTAATTCGACACATTATTCTCTTATAATACTGAACAAGTTAAACGTTCCATTATTTTAACATTCATCCGTATAAAACTAAGCAGAATCATGGATTTTTTTTATAAACACTATTATAATAGGTAGTAGAAAGGAGTTGTTTGTTATGTCAACAAGTACTGAAATGCTCGAACAAGTTAATGAAGTATTAGATAAGCTTCGCCCTTTCTTGCTACGTGATGGTGGAGACGTTGAACTCGTAGATGTAGAAGATGGAATTGTAAAGGTACGTCTACTAGGCGCTTGTGGCTCTTGCCCGAGTTCTACAATTACGTTAAAAGCAGGTATTGAGCGTGCCCTTCTGGAAGAAGTTCCTGGTGTTAAGGAAATCGAGCAAGTCTTTTAATAGGAAACGCCCGACATGAGTCGGGCGTTTTTTTTCTTTTCGGCATTGTAAACTTCTACAAGTAATATTGTTCAAATAATGCCTGTGCCTCATCATAATTAGTAAAAATAGCATCATCTTCTTCAATTGGATGATAAAAGTCAAATAACAGCAATGATAATTGACTTGGATCCATAGGGTCTCTTTCAATTGTTGCTTCTTGGACGGTCGAGACCGTTGGAGTATGTGGATTACGATAGATAATGTAGACTTGTTGTCCTTCCTCAAGCTGCTGTATATCAAGCATGGTGAGCCTCCTTTTTTGTTGGTTTGCCCACCATGCTAATCAATTATTCCACTTAGATTTGAGGAGACTTTGTTTTACTGGCAATTCCCTTTTTCACTTGAATTCCTTCTTTTGCAGGCCTCAATACAGCTACTTCAAAATCAGGAAAATGACGTTGGAGCTTCTCTTTAATTTCTTCTCCACGTTGGACTGGTGCTAAACAAAGCATCGTTGGACCAGCTCCACTTAAGGCCGCCCCATATGCAGCTGTTTCCTCACAAACTACGCGAATAACTTCTTCTAAATGAGGAACAAGTTCCTTCCGATAAGGATGATGGAATAGATCTTGATTCATCATTTTTCCTGCCATTTCCCAATTCCCTTGAAGAAGCGCTGCAACTAAAACATTTGCTACACTACTTGCTCTTACTGCTTGCTTATAAGAAAACTCAGATGGCAAGACTCCCCGTGCCTTCTTTGTTTTTAATTCTTCAGATGGCACGAGTAAAACCAAATCAATTTCTGGCACTCCTCCATATAAGACTTCTGTTTGAACTTCGGTGTGAGTCCCGATTACAAGTCCTCCATACACAGATGCCGAAACGTTATCTGGATGACCTTCCCAAAGGCTAGCAAAGCGAACTTTTTCTTCGACTGAGAGACGCTCTCCTACTAGCTGGTTGGCTAATTCAATCCCAGCAACAATCGCTGCTGCACTGCTACCTAGCCCCCGAGCAAGTGGAATATCACTGGTCATCTCAACATGACAAGGTGATAGTTCTTCTCCCAACTCTTGTGCCACATGGGCTGCCACTTTGTAGATTAAGTTGTCTTCTCCTTCTTCGATCCCTGTTAGTTCAACGGAAGAAGATTCAAAAAACCATTTATCTGAAGGGTGAACTTCAAGTGTCAAATAACGATTTACTGCAAGCCCTACTGAATCGAAGCCAGGCCCTAAGTTAGCAGAGCTTCCAGGAACCGTTATGACAAATGGTTCTTGGCTCATGATGTGACACCACCTTTAAGATGAGCAAGGAAGGCTTCTTTATCATTAGGCAGAACTGTCGGCTTAACTGTTACCGTATCAATTGCAGTGTTTGGATCCTTTAAGCCGTTACCTGTTAATACGCATACGACTGTTGACCCTTTTTTTATTTCTCCAGACTCTAATTGCTTCTTCAAACCTGCAATAGATGCACAAGATGCTGGCTCAGCAAAGACTCCTTCTGTTTTAGCAAGCAATTGATAAGCTTCTAAAATCTCTTCATCTGTAACCAAATCGATTGCACCATTTGACTCTTCCTTAGCTGCTACTGCTTTATCCCAACTAGCTGGATTACCAATTCGAATCGCTGTTGCAACTGTTTCTGGCTCTTCGATTACTTTATTTTGAACAATGGCTGCTGCTCCTTCAGCTTCGAAGCCACGCATCTCTGGAAGCCCAGTTCCTTTTTGTTCATGATACTCTTTAAAGCCTTTCCAGTATGCAGTAATGTTCCCAGCGTTCCCTACAGGAATTGCTAATACATCGGGTGCTTTTCCAAGAGCATCGACAATTTCAAACGCCGCTGTCTTTTGTCCTTCAATTCGATATGGGTTCACCGAATTCACAAGGGTAATTGGTTCTTGCTTGCTAATTTCACGAACAATATCAAGAGCATTATCGAAATTCCCTTTAATTTCTAATACTTCTGCACCGTACATTACAGCTTGAGCAAGCTTTCCTAGAGCAATCTTTCCTTCAGGGATAACAACGATGCATCGTAGCCCAGCTCTTGCTCCATACGCCGCAGCTGCCGCTGACGTGTTTCCTGTTGATGCACAAATAATCGCCTTGCTTCCTTCTTCTTTTGCTTTGGCAACAGCCATTACCATACCACGATCTTTAAAAGAACCAGTTGGATTTAAGCCTTCATATTTGACGTAGATCTTAACTCCCCACTCCTTTGATAAATGCTCTAATTCAATAAGTGGAGTGTTTCCTTCATGTAACGTTAATAACGGTGTTTCATCTGTAACAGGTAGTAACTCTTTATACTCTTCAATTAAACCCTTCCAACGACTCATAATTTAACGTCCTCCTTCAACACGGTAACAGCTTTCAATCGATTCAATGACTTCAAGCTCGGATAATTTTTTGTATACTTCTTCATAATTTTCTTTACTCGTATGGTGCGTAATCACAATAACTTCAGCTACTTCTTCTCCTTCAACCGGCAGCTGAAGTAATTTTTCGAAACTGATATCATAATTGGCAAAAAGACTTGTAAGCGCTTGGAACGTTCCCGCTTTATCAATAACACGTAAACGTAAGAAGTACTTAGAATCAATTTCATTTGCTTGTTTTAGAACTCGTTCATGCAGAGGCTTTTGTACGGCTCTTCCACACACCCCTAAACGCATGTTTTTCATTACGGTAACTAAATCGGATACAACCGCAGTAGCTGTCGGTAATGATCCTGCACCTGGGCCATAAAACATGGTCTCGCCAACTGCCTCTCCATATACATAAACAGCA
This sequence comes from Halalkalibacter sp. HAAS-P014, assembly GCF_056619965.1. Lineage (NCBI taxonomy): Bacteria > Bacillati > Bacillota > Bacilli > Caryophanales > Bacillaceae > Halalkalibacter > Halalkalibacter sp. HAAS-P014. Next base: position 33,107 of record NZ_JBWQTV010000007.1, read on the forward strand.
TTATATTCATTATGAACTGATGCAAGAGGATGATCTTTTGGAAGCAATGTCGGTTCCACACTTACTTCTACACGTCCGTCATCTCTTTTTGCAAGCCCTATTAATTTCATAGTATACCCGAGCTGGTCACAGTAATCTAGATCTGTTTTCGTTACTGATGAGATCCCTTTAACAGAAACGTCATCTAAATGAACATTCATTGAAAACCCAAGTGTTGCTAATATTGCCATTTTTCGAGCTGCATCTAAGCCTTCAACATCAGCTGTTGGATCACTTTCTGCAAACCCTAACTCTTGTGCAACTTTCAGAACTTCCTCATAAGAGCTGCCTTCCTGAGTCATTTTTGTAAGGATGTAGTTCGTTGTGCCATTAACAATTCCCATCATTTTAGTAATGCGATCAGCAGACAACCCATCACTTAAACTTCTTAAAATAGGAATACCCCCGGCAACACTTGCTTCATAATAAATATCACAGCCATTTTCGGAAGCTACTTGTGATAATTCAGCACCATATATAGCCATTAAGTCCTTATTAGCAGTTACAACATGTTTTCCATTTCTTAGAGCTGTAAGTAAGTGTTCTCTTGTTTCCTCTACGCCCCCCATTACCTCTATTACTACATCAATCTCTGGATCGAGAAGAACATCTTCTATTTGATCAGTCACAAGTGCATCATCGAGATCCACCGGACGTTTTTTATCTAAATTACGGACAAGTACCTTTCCTACCGTAACAGGACATCCTACTTGGTGCTGTAACTCTTCTTGATGACGGCTAATAATTGATACAACACCTGTTCCTACTGTCCCTAGACCAAGTAACCCGACGCGAACTTCCTTTGTTGACATACACTCCACTCCTTCATCATTACTCTATTCATGTATACGTAAAAAGTACATTTGTGTCTCTATAACGGACATTATAGACCTCTTTTTAAAGAAGTACAATAGTCAATTTACTAAAATTCAGAAAAAAGAGGTGCGCCAAAAGTACATGTAACCTTTGACACACCCTAAAAAGCTATAAACATACACTGTTAGAACTTTTAAAAGCCTTGAGAGAAGGAGATTTCTTTCTCTCAAGGCGCAAGAATAGACCCATCACAGAATGCCCCTTATAGCCAATCGATTGTTGGTATTTGGGACGTGCCGAATCCTTTTGTCGTAAGTATACCTTCTGAAAATTGTTTTAAAAACTTTTCATTTTTATGTTCATTTTCAAGTAATCGAAAGAATGATTCCCCAAGCTTTGCCCTTTCTTCATGTAATTGACTTCTATAATACGCTTCAATTGATTCGAAGTAATGAAGTGGAAATAGCAAACGAGCATAGAGTAACCTCCAAGAATATGGACTTAGGCTTTCATATTGTTCATACCCTGTTAAAAATGAATCAAGTTTCGACCAAGGAAAAGATTGTTCCATCCAATGTTGATCACGTATCCATTCAGCTATATCTCGACATGGATGATCATATACAAACTCCGTTGGCCTCTTTACAATCGTCCCACCTTCAGACAAAACAAGCCATGTTCTGTCTGTAAAGCGTCTATGACTTATTGTCGGCACCTCTTGTTCACGTGTCGGTTCATCTAAAGTAGCATCTACAGCATATTGAATGGCATTCTCCGTTAATCCCATAAAATATGGATAGGAAAACAGAAAAGCTTCATCTACAATAGTTTGTGGTCTTTCAAATAAAACTTGTTGATACCACCCTTCCAATTGTTCAAGGCGCTTCTCCCATAACTTTGGCCACTGTCCAAAAAAGTCATACTCTTTTCTTTGATACGGAAATTGTTTTCCATAGTAATGAATGGTTGCTAAATGCACACCTTTTTCTTTCGCTGTCTGAAACCTAAAATGGGCACCTTTACCCTTATCGACATCTGGCAATTGACATACATATACTTCCTCACCATCAATTAAAGCTGTACGTCTTTGCTGTACTGTCAGCAGTGGCTCCAGTACCGAATTGTCACCAACCGAGCGCATGTATTCACAAAAAGCCATGACCTCTTCCTCTTGTAACATACTTTCATCTCTTGGCAACAAAATATAGGACTTTCCGTTAGCACGAAAGCCATCATATTCGCCGATTTGAAAGCGCGACTCACAGTAGATCCCATAGCCATCATAGATATTTCGCTCAAACATGAACTTCCCTCCTTTAAAACTTTACTCCTTTTCCTAGTCTATGACCCAAATGAATAAAATGTGTTAGTGGACAGTAGACTAGTATTAGCCTATAGTCTGAATTGAAGGCAGGAAATGCCAATGGAGGTGCCACTATGACAAAACGAAATATGGATGAAGTCGAAACAAAAGCTAGAGAATGGTTAGTTGAACGTGGGGTTACATTAGAAGACATTGCAGAACTTGTCTATTTTCTTCAAGTGAAATATCACCCAGATCTTGAACTTAATGTTTGTTTAGAGCACGTTGATAAGGTGATTCGTAAGCGCGAAGTACAGAATGCAATCATCACCGGAATTCAATTAGATATCCTCGCTGAAAAAAAACAACTTGATGAACCTCTCCAAGGAATTATCGACCGAGATGAAAGCCTGTATGGGGTTGACGAAATCATCGCTCTATCCATCGTTAACGTCTACGGATCGATTGGTTTCACTAATTATGGCTATATTGATAAGCAAAAACCAGGTATTTTAGAAAAATTAAATGATAAGAACTCCGGAGAATGCCATACATTTCTTGATGATATTGTTGGAGCTATAGCTGCTGCTGCTTCAAGTCGTCTCGCTCATAGAGCTGCTAATACAGAATAATTTATATTTATAAAAAGTCTTTTCCACAGTTGACAACTCATACGCAATAAAAAGGATTTGGGAGAACCATCCACTTATTGCAGTCGACTTGGAGAAGATTTTTTTTAGGAGAAAATTGTTAATTCATAAACTCCCATACAGTGGTACAATTAACTATTGAGACAGCGTTTTGGGGGAGCTAATATGGATAAAAAGAAAAAAATTATAATCTACATATTTTTTGGTATTGTCTGGATTTTTGGAACTGATTATCTAGTTGCTCAAATGAATACAGAACTTAGCATATATATACTTGCACAACAAATAAAAGGGCTGGTTTTTCTCGCTTTAACAAGTTTCTTTATTTACTATGCGTTTCTAAAAAAAGAAGAAAACGAAACTGTGAAGGCTGAAAAGAGAAAACTTGAAACATTAATTAATTCTATGGTTGATTTTGTTAACTTCAAAGATGGGGAAGGCAGATGGATGCAAGCAAATGATTTCGCCTTAAAGTTATTTCAAATTGAACACGTCGATTATGTTGGCAAAAAGGACTCAGAATTAGCTCAGTACAACGAATTTTATCGAGATGCTTTCAACTATTGTAAATTATCTGATGAAAAGGCATGGAAAATTGGTAAAGCTTCAAGTTGTATAGAACAAATTCCCCTCCCAGAAGGTGGATACAAAACATTTGATACGATTAAAATTCCTATTTTTAATGATGATGGCAGCCGAAAAGAACTCTTTGTGTTGGGAAGAGACATAACAGAACAAATAAGAGTTGAAAGAAAACTTGAAAAAAGTAGGCAAAATTACAAGTCGTTAGTTGAGTTTAATCCCGAGTTAGTCTACATTTTAAATCGTAAGGGAGAAGCAATAGAATTAAATCCAAAGTTTAAAGAAATGACAGGCTATGAAGCTAATGAATTTCTAGGAAAGCCTATACTACCAATTATAGAAAACAAAAGCAAAAAGAAAGTGAAACGAGCTTTTTCAAAAGTTTTAAACGAAAAGGAAGTCTTAGTAAATGAGGAAATAACGATTTTCCATAAAGATGGAACAAAACGAATTTTCACGTGCACAGTTGTTCCAACTGTTATCGATGACGAAGTACTAGGAGCTATTGGTTCTGCAAGAGATATAACGAAAGAACTAGAAACGGAAGAACGATTACGAAAAACAGAAAAATTATCTGTTGTTGGAGAACTTGCTGCAAGTGTCGCACATGAAATCAGAAATCCATTAACCTCTATAAAAGGATTTATACAATTCATGCAGTCAAGTGATGACAAGTATCACTCCTACTACCACATCATCCTTGATGAATTGGAACGTATCAACCAAATATCGAGTGAACTACTAGCACTGGGTAAGCCACGGGAAGTACAGTTTGAAACATGTGACATTAATCAACTATTTGCTAGTGTGATGTGGCTACTCGAATCACAAGCTAATTTATATAATGTCATAATAGACTATAGTAAAAACGAGCAGCTACCACCTATACAGTGTGAACCAAATCAACTAAAACAACTATTTATTAATATCATTAAAAATTCTTTTGAAGCAGATGCAAAATTAATTCAAATCCACGTTGGAGTGAGAAATCAAAAATTACAAATTTCAATTTCGGATGATGGGAATGGAATTGATCAAGAAAGATTGCATCAATTAGGGGAACCGTTTTATTCTTCGAAAGAAAAAGGAACTGGTTTAGGGTTAGCAGTAAGTTACAAAATCATTCAAGCTCACCAAGGGACAATTGATTTTGAAAGTGAAGTTAACAAAGGGACAACCGTAACAATTAAACTCCCAATTGAATAAGGATTCAAATACAACAATTAGGCAGACCTACAAGTATAAAAATACTAGGTCTGCCCTTTTAATCTTATTCAAGCGTCCATTCAGCAAGTGAATCAATCGCGTGGGTAGGCTTTTCTTCAAACGATGCTACTTGTTCTTTCGTTGAGACTCCTGTATACACCATCAGCGTGTCCATTCCCGCTCTTATACCAGCAAGAATATCCGTATGATAGTTATCACCAATCATAACCGTTTCTTCTTTTGTTAACCCAATAACATCTAATGCTTGTTCGACAATAATGGATTCTGGCTTGCCGATAAACTTCGGGGTAACACCTGTTGAAACTGATAGTACAGACACTAGTGATCCCGCACCAGGCAGTAATCCTCTTTCAGTCGGTAAAGCAACATCGCCATTTGTAGCAATAAACGTTGCTCCTGCTCGAATATTTAATGCTGCTGTTGCTAATTTTTCATAGGTTATCGAACGATCAAGGCCCATCACAACAAAATCTGCATCTTCATTGACGATCTCATGACCTTCCTCTTCAAGAGCATGTTTCAAACCTATTTCACCAATCATACATACACGAGCATGTTTCTTTTGCTCTGAAATATATGTAGCGGTTGCCATACTCGTTGTAAACACGTGTTGTGCAGTAGCCGGAACATCCATTTCACGCAAGTGCTCGGCAACTTGATCTGGGCGTTTTGTCGAATTGTTCGTGACAAACAAATACGGCAAGCCTCTTTTTTCAATCTCCTTAACAAAAGTTACAGCTTCATCGATTTTTTCCGTACCTCGATAAACCGTTCCATCTAAATCAATCAAAAAGCCTTTATACTCTTTCATAACTCCCTCTTCCTATAGAAGACAAAAACCCTCTATGACTTTAGCTTATTTTTGTCGATTATTTTATATACACAACTAGTTGTGTTCTCTTTAGCTATACACGATTTTCGCTCAACGTAATCGGTATTTAGTAATTTTTTGAAAAGTTGTTGTTCACAAGTGCAAGCAACGGGATATTCTTTCGCTACTTGAGCAATAGGACAGTTATACTCGATAAATTCGTATTCTCCCTCGTTAACTTCTTTGTATTCAACCATATATCCACCTTCACTTTGAATACGAGCTAAAGCCTTTACACGATCATCGAATGAACCTTTTACAATTGATTCATATTTTTCATATAGTCGATCTCTTCTCTGTTGGAATAATTGATCGACAATGCCACTGCCACTTAGTTTTTCAACATCCTGAAGAATTCCTAATGATAAATCGCTGTAATTACGTGGAAACGTTTCGCTTCCTTTTTCAGTTAAATAGTATTTGTGTAATGGTCTCCCCATTGCCTGTTTCACTAATCTAGAGGCAATTAAACCATCTTTCTCCATCCCTCGCAAATGTCTACGAACTGCCATCTCTGTTACTTCTAATTCTGTAGCCAAAGAAGAAACCGTTAGCTCTTGATTGCGTTTTAAAAGAGTTAAGATGACTTGACGTGTAGAGAGCGCTTCATTCCTCACAACGATCACCATCCTTAACCCCATTTTAGGCCATCACCCAAAAAATGCAAGAAATTGAACCAAAAGGTGCCTTTCCTTTTGGTTCAATTTCTATGCAATGAGCGAAGCCGATGCCTTCTTTCAGAGAGGAAGGGGCGCTCTTTCCCTTCCTCTCGCGCATCGTGCGTAGCCATTGCCTTTTAAATAACCAAAAGACGCCTTTCCTTTTGGTTCAATTTCGATTACTTATCTTTTGGTAAAAACGCACTTACCGGACCTAGTTCTTCGGTTAAATACCTTCTTACTTCAGTTGGAAAACGTGTTAAGGATTCTTCATTAGCTGTTATTGTATTAACAAGCTGCTTGTGATTTACTTCTGAGTAATTTGTAACGAGTTGTTTTCTTAGACCAATTATTTCCTTCAACCCAATAGCATCTTCTTGTTTAATTACTTTTTCATCCTCTAAAATGTCTATTATATCCTCATAACCACCTGGGTCTCTCATAATAAAGCCATCAATCATACTGTTGCCGACATCAATAATTGATTCAATCGTAACATATGCTAAGCGTTCTAATGCTAACTTTTCTGTTAATTCACTGGACGTGCTTACCTCACCGAAATGACCTTGTAGGAGCTCCATATTAATAAGCGTTTGTTCAATTTTTTCTCGGTCCACAAAATACATAATGATTCCTCCACCTTACCCTCAATATTAAAAAAGAGATATCCCTTATTAATTCTTAGTATACATCATTTCAGAATAGACGAGCATTATTCCATAGCTTACTTTTTTAACCTTTTCTTGATTTCATCCAACCTCAACACATGGTATGATGATGACATCCATATTAGAAAGGGGCGATACATATTGTCCGAGCGCTTTTATTTATATGATGATACCGAAGAGACTAGGACTCGCTATGTAAGTTTTATGGGGGAACAGCAGCGATTTGATCTTGCCATCGTAAATTCTTCAAGATACTATGGCAAACAGCTTGTACTTGATGTTCAATCTAACCGGTTTGCAATTATTGGAGCTGATGACCTTGAAGAGCCTGGTTACTTAGAGCATGCTTTTCGTTTATCTGCAGAAGATGCTGAGGAGCTCCGTTCTTTTTTACATGAAACTGTTTAATTGTTAGTAAAATGAGTCTCTTTGGGGAACGGTATCCTTAGGAGGTGTCTTTTCATGACTGATAAAGAGGAAAGAAAGTTTTTTGATTTCTCAAATGTGGAAACACAGCGAAATTTCCTTACTGCAGAAGAACTTCCTGAGGGGCCGTATGGGTCACCGATCAATCACGATGAGCCTGTGGAAAACAAGAGCACACCTTGGGAACCCGGGCAACAATATTACAGTAACCTCGCGTATGAATTTCGTTCACTGCATCAAAATTTACCAAGGCAGTTCCCTGGGGCTCATATCACTCATGATGATCCTAATAAAAACGAAGAGCCCCCGTATACAACAAACGATGTAAGTGAGCAGGAAGATGCGCATGCTAGAAGGCTTGAGGATGAACAGTAGCTTTTAAAGAGCGATGACAGCCCCATCCTCTTCCTTTCACGGACAAAAGCAGTCACGCTACATTAGCTTGACTGCTTTTCCTTTTGTTCTTTCACTTTTTTTATAACAAAATATGCACAACCAAAATTGCAGTACTCATACAGATAATCAGGTAATGTACTAATTTTCGTATCAAATGTTGATTTTTTATGTCTGTCTTCAAAAAAGCCTCTCAGTCGCAATTGGTTATAGCCCCAGTCTCCGACAATATAATCATACTTATTTAGCACATCTGCATAGCGTGCCTTAAACGCTTCTTCATCCCAGCCATTTTTAACATCTTCAATAATTTCAAATTGCATCCCTTGAATGCGAACCATGTGGCTCACCTCTTTATCTTTGCTTCATTCATTATACATACGTTAAACCTACTGTTGCAACAGCTTTCTCTCCTTTTTTAGAACCACCACTATTTACTAGCTGTAAAAGTGTATTCAAATGGTCATTCTGAAAAGAAAGGGGGTTTCGATATGATAAAAAAATCTTTACTTGTTAGTGGACTTGCAACTGTTATGCTTGTGACTGGCTGCCAAATGCCTGAACAAGGCCAAACATTGCAACGTACAGCAAATTACGATAGTCACCAACCTAACCAAGGTTATTATCCAATTAATCAGGCAAACCAGACCCAGGACTACAATCACTATGGTTATACTCGTTATGAAAGAGAGCTCGTCGTACAAAATGGTCGTCAAGAGGCCATTCCTGTAGTAGATCGTGGTAGACTTTCTGATGCTGTCACGCGCATGGTTCTTACGAATAATGAAATAAATGAGGCAGCCTCTCTTGTAACCGACAAATACGTCCTCGTTGTGTATGATTCAGATACTGATGAGCGCGAGTTTGTTGCAGACCAAGTGAAGCGCAGTGCCTTATCTGTTGTCCCACGTTACTATGAAGTTTATATTTCGGATAATCATGATCTTTTTGATGAGGTTGAGCGCTTTCAACATATGACGTCTGCTACCGGCGAACTCGATACTACAATCGAAGCAACCATTGACGAAATGAGACAAGCTTCACCTCAAGGAGCATATGACGAAGATACCGACGACAATGTTGACAATATGGAATCGAAACAAGAGCGTTTACTTGAAAAATAGTAACTGGCGCATAGAGAAAGGAGCGTTTTATCAACGCTCCTTTCTTATTATTGATTTGTTACTTTTTTTGCTTCAGCACGAACTTGTGCTTCATTTACTTGCTCATCAGCATGGTATGAGGAACGGACAAGTGGACCACTTTCACAATGACTGAATCCTTTTTCCATCGCAATTTCTTTAAGTTCATTAAATTCATCCGGTGAATAATACTTTTGTACTTTTAAATGTTTTTTCGTCGGTTGCAAGTATTGACCGATTGTCATAATGTCCACATCTGCAGCACGAAGATCATCCATTGTTTCGATAATCTCTTCTTTCGTTTCACCAAGACCAATCATTAAACTTGACTTCGTAGGAATATCAGAGTGTAATTCTTTTGCGCGTTTTAGAAACTCCAGTGTACGCTCGTATGTAGCACGCGCGCGAACCCGCGGTGTTAAGCGACGAACTGTTTCAATATTATGATTCATAATGTTAGGACGAGCATCCATTAACGTTTGTAAGTTCTCGTAACTTCCAAGCATGTCCGACGGCAATACTTCAATAGTACAAAATGGATTACGACGTCTGACGGCACGAACCGTTTCTGCAAATACAGCAGATCCTCCGTCTTTTAAATCATCTCGTGCTACTGCTGTAATAACAACATGCTTCAATCCCATCGTCTCAACAGAATCAGCTACTCGTTCCGGCTCTTGTAAATCGAGTTCATTTGGTAAACCTGTTTTTACAGCACAGAAGCGACAAGCTCTTGTACATACATCACCAAGAATCATGAAGGTTGCAGTTTTACGAGTTGCCCAACACTCATGAATATTAGGACAACGTGCTTCTTCACAAACAGTATTTAGTTTATTTTCACGCATCATCTTTTTTAGACCAGTATAGGATTCGTTCGTATTTAGCTTTATTTTTAACCAATCCGGCTTACGTAAATGTTCTTCTTTCTTTGCCAATTTAGCTCACTCCATCCAAAATTCCATTTCACCTACTACTTTATCATGATTTTAAAAAAATAACCAAATGGTCGCTCAAAATTTCCAATCATTCACACCAATTTTTCGAACTTTTTATCCCACACTATATAAAGAAGAAAAACGTGGACGACAAACAGTACTTTCTTTTAAGAATTGGAAAGGAGATTATCATGAGATTTCAAAAAATCATCGTATTAGCACTTATTATGGTGTTTGTCACTCTTCCTTTTGTCCAAGCAGCTGAAAAAGAAGAGTTGTCAACAGAACAGATTTATGAAAAACGAATGGATCTATATAAAAAAGTCGAGACGATTACAAATGTTCCGTGGCAATACTTGGCAGCTGTTGATACGTACGAACGTGGGCTGCGTCGTGCTCTAAGAGACAGACCGAAAGAGGAAGGTCTTATTGCTGTATATTACTCTGAAGATGAATGGGCAGGTGAATTTAACCCGAACAAGGAAGATACACACCCACTTTCTATCCAAATGTTTGGAGGAATCGGATTAGATGGTGATGGTGATGGACTAGCAGATCGAAATAACGATGAGGATGTACTTTATACGCTTGCTCATTATATTGAAAGGTATGGCTTTAATGAAGATGACTTTCGCATTGCTCTTTGGGAACGATATAAACGCGATCAATCCGTTCGCATTGTTCATGGGCATGCACTAGTCTACGAAGAATATGATCGCTTAGATTTAGATGATCATTCTTTCCCAATGCCACTGCATCATAACTTTAGTTACAAAAACACTTGGGGCGATAGACGAGGATGGGGAGGTCGCAGGATTCATGAAGGAACAGATATTTTCGCTAATTATAATGTCCCAATACTCGCCACTGCCTACGGTCGAGTTGAAATAAAAGGTTGGAATCGATATGGTGGTTGGCGTGTCGGAATTCGTGATCTTGATAACGTCTACCACTATTACGCACACTTAAGTGGGTTTGAAAAAGGCATCGAGGAAGGCTCAATCGTAGCCCCAGGAGATGTTATTGGCTATTGTGGAAGTTCTGGATACGGGAAGCCTGGAACTCAAGGGAAATTCCCACCACACCTTCATTACGGTATGTATCGAGATAATGGCAAGATAGAATGGTCGTATGATCCGTATCCATCCTTAAAACAATGGGAACGAAAAGCGTATCAAGAACGAAAAAAGAAAAAATAACTGTGAACGATTTCATTACAAAGTTTATACCCCTGCAAAGAAATTCTTGCAGGGGCATAAATCATATTTAATCTTTTACAAATACAAGGGATTTAGCACATATAGTTCGCTAGCACTTTTCTTTCTTAAATATAGATAATTTGGCAGTTTAAGCACAAAATAGATATACCAAGACAGTGGCACTTAAATACTAACAAAATTTAAACAAGCGTATGTTTAACCGCATTCCTAATCACGTTCTTGAAAATATTTATGAAAAAGGATAATATATATGACCAAAGAACAAATTCAAACCTTAAGAAACTTAACAGAGTCACAAGAAGAAGTTGCACGAGGGGTGATTGATTATTGGATTCAATACTCAGGACCTGGGACCATTTACTTTTGGGTGAATCTTTTTATGTTTGTTGCTCCTTTGATTTTCCTTTACTTGAAAATTGACCGTAGCAAAGCATTCCATATTGGTTTCTTCGGCTTCAATATTCACGTTTGGTTTACCTATTTTGATACTTTTGGTGTAAGGTTTGGTTTTTGGAGTTATCCACATCAGTTAATCCCGTTTATGCCTGTCAATTTCGGCTTAGATGTTTCCCTCATTCCGGTTATCTTTATGTTGCTTTACCAATGGACTCTTAACAACAAAAAGAACTTTTACCTGTATTCTCTCGGGATGATGCTAGTTCTTTCGTTTATCTTCAAACCTTATTTAGTTGTTTTTAAGATGTTTCAATTTCATAAAGCTACTACGTACTTCCACCTATTTCTTACCTACATTGTTATAGTCGGGCTATCTATCGTTATTACAAAATGTTTTATCTATTTAAAGAGTTCTTCCCTACAACAAAAAAGAGGCTTGTAGGTCATAAGCCTGCAAGCCTCTCTTCCACTACTTACTTTCTCGCTTTTGCAACTTTAACAGCATTGGCAATGCTTAATCCTAACCCTCCCCAAATGATTATCATTCCAAGAATCATCATCGTTACAGCTCCACCACTCATAGAACTCAACTCCTTTTGTATTTTCTATATTACAAGTCACCTTTTTTCCATTTTGTTTTCGCAAAAATGAACCCAATGATGATTGCAGCTACTGCTACACTCCACCCTGCACCAATCAAGAAGCCAGTTGAGTAGCCTTCATAGTTATTCGTAATATTCTCGACTAAATTCTGAATGAACATAAAACCTAATACAATAGGAGTAATAATGCTTAAACAAATTCTCCACCATACTCCTAATCTGAAATCGGAAACCCCATCCGCATGCGTTTGGAGTTCAGGCAATTTCTTAGCAAACCAAGAAACAGCAATAACTGAAACAAGACCAGCAAATGCAACACCAAATTGGTTAATAAAGTAATCGGCTGCATCTAAGAAGAATAACCCACCTTGAGTCGCAAACAATAGCGAAATAACAGCAGATAATCCTCCACCTATCACAACTGCTTTACGACGTGAAAACTTGAACTTATCTTGAATACCAGCAATAAATGTCTCAACAATTGAGATGAGAGATGAAAGCCCAGCAAGCACTAGCGATCCGAAAAATAGTACTCCAAATAACCCGTTCATTCCTGGGAATGTGTTTATAATTTCAGGGAAGACAACAAAGGCCAGCCCAATTCCTGCATCAGCCACGTCGGCTACTGCCACGTTCGTCGCACTCGCCATAAACCCAAGTGCAGCAAAGACACCTATCCCTGCTAAAAGTTCGAAACTCGAGTTACTAAAGCCAGTTATAAATGCGTTATTTGTAATATCCGACTTTTTCGATAAATAACTCGAGTACGTAATCATAATCGCAAAGGCAATGGATAGACTGAAGAAGATTTGACCATAAGCTGCTACCCAGACCCCCGGAGACATGATTTCACTCCAATTTGGTTTAAAGAAAGCATCCAATCCAATTAAAGCACCATCGAGGGTAATGGCACGAATCACTATCAGTAGGAACATTGCAACGAGAAGAGGAATAAAAATGCGGTTTGCAATTTCGATCCCACGTTTAACCCCTTTAAATAATACACCTAGTGTAATAATCCAAACGATGACCAGTGGGATTAACACACCCGGTACAAGAGCACCAAGGTCTCCTGGGACTCCTCCTGAGACAACATCAACACGCTGGAGATACTCACCCATTAAGAAGCCACCGGTATCTTCTCCCCATCTTTGGTTAAAGGCAAAATACGTGTAAGACATTGCCCAAGCTATAATAACTGAATAATATGTTGCAATTACAAAGGCAATGGCGACTTGCCACCAACCGATCCATTCGGCCTTTTTATTCATGCGTGCATAGGAAAGTGGTGCTGAACCACGATATTTGTGGCCAAGCGTAAACTCCATAATGAGAAGAGGAATACCAGCAGTTAAGAGAGCAAATAAATACGGTAAAAAGAAAGCTCCTCCTCCGTTTTCATAAGCGACATACGGAAATCTCCAAATGTTACCTAAGCCAACTGCAGAACCAATGGCCGCCAAAATAAAACCAGCACGTGTGCCCCATAGTTCTCTCCCGTTCATTGACTTCACCTCTCTACTTTGGATTTAAACACTTTCCCTATTTATTATTCAGAAAATTTAAAATTTATTATCATTATTTTTATTAGCTCTCCTCATCACTATAATCGGTTGAAGCGTTAATTTAAGAATTTAAACCAGGTAATCTCACCTCTACTGTCGTGCCAATATGCTCTTTGCTAGTAACTAAAATGGTCCCGTTATGTTTTGAGATGATTCGATAACAAAGCATTAATCCTAGACCAGTCCCCTTTTCTTTATTACTATAAAAAGGCTCCCCCAACCTTTCTAATCGTTCTTCAGTCATCCCACTCCCATTATCTATCACCTTAATTACTAGATTAGAACCTTCTCTACTTAACTGAAGCTTAACTATCCCTTCGTCTTGGATGGCTTCAATTCCATTTGAAATTAAATGGTAAAACACTCGTTTCACTTGAGTCGGATCACATTTCACTTTCGGAATGTCCGATTTTTTCTCTATCGAAATTTGTACATTTTTTTCACTCAACTCAGACTCGAGCGCTATTAACACATCATCAAACAATTTTGACATGTCAACAATCAATTCTTGATTCAACTGGGGATTAGAAATGGTTAGAAACTCTTTTATATACTCCTCTAATTGAGAAAAAGAAGAATAAATGACATCAAAATATTCTTGTTTAAAATCACCTTGCTCTAATAAGTAAATAAAGCCCTTAATCGAAGTAATTGGATTTCTAATCTCATGAGCAATACCTGCTGCTACTTCGCCTAACACTTCAAATTTCTCAGATTTCCTTAATAAATTTTCTACTTTTCGTTTTTCTGTAATATCTCTCCCAATTACAACAAATTTATCAATCTCACCTTGCTTATCAATGACTGGCGAAATCGATAACTCTTGTAAAATATATCTGCCTGTTTCATGTAAATAACGTACTTCGATTTGGTGTGGTTGTCTCTTTTGTAAAATTGATCTTATGCTTTCCTGAAAAAATGAGCTATCTTCAGGATGAACCTTCGTAAAGTAACAACTCTCTACTAATGCCGAAAGCGCGTAACCCAGAATTACCTTGTGAGACGGTGACGCATAAAGTACTTTCCCTCTTTTGTCTATGATCGTTAGCAATTCTGAAATATTTTCACCTAACAGATTGTATTTCTCTTCAAGCTGTAACGCACCAGACCAAATTCGTTCTATCTCTTCTTTTGTGAGTCCGAAGTCATTTACTTTTTGATGAATAGACTCGACAAACAAAGGTATTTCATCTGCTGTTACCGGCTTACTAAAAAAATAACCTTGTCCTTCATTACATAAATGCTGCTGTAAAAATACAAGCTGCTCTTTTGTTTCAATCCCTTCTGCTACTACGTTCAGATTAAGATTATGAGCCATTGAAAGAATCGTCTTTACAATCGTCTCATCATTTTTGTTAGTCAGTTCACGGACAAATGATTGATCAATTTTCAATGTATCAACTGGGAGCTGCTTTAAATAAGTAAGTGAACTAAATCCAGTCCCAAAGTCATCAATACTAATTTTTACTCCAAGCCTTTTAAGATCATGAAGTGTCGCAATCGCTTGATCAATATTAGCTGTCATACTTTCTGTTATTTCTAATTCTAAAAGCTGTGGTTTTAGGCCTGTTTCTTTAAGTGTTTGTTCAATAGAGTCTACTAAATCTACTTGCATAAATTGTAAAGGCGATAGATTCACAGACATAACAGTTTCAAATCCTTGTTTATGCCAAAGCTTATTTTGTGCACAAGCCGTTTTGATCGCCCACTCTCCAATTGAAGAGATTAACCCAGTTTCCTCAGCTACTGGGATAAATGTTCCTGGAGAAACCATGCCCCACTCTGGGTGATTCCAGCGGATTAATGCTTCTACCCCAATAACATTTCCCGTTTTCAAATCAATTTTAGGTTGGTAATGTAAAACAAACTGTTCACGATTTAACGCCTTATGCAACTCTACTTCAATTTTTAATGGATGCATCGTTTTCGTTTCTGTTGGAAAGTAAAATTGCACCCGGTTCCTACCAAGCTTTTTTGCTTGATACAAAGCAAAATCAGCATTTTTTAGCAATTGCTCAGGCAAACAACCATCCTCTGGAAACAAGCTTATTCCAATACTAGGTGACGTAAAAACAGTTTGATTTTGAATTTGAAATGGGTAATTTAACGATTTCAAAACCATTTTTGATGCTTTCATCGCTCTTTCTTTATCTGCATTAGAAAGGATGATAATAAATTCATCATCCCCTTGTCGAAACAAACGGTCATAGTCATCAAGACATGTTTCTAAACGTTTTGAAACTTCTATTAATAACAAATCTCCGATATGATAACCCATACTGTCATTAATCACTTTGAACCGATCTAAATCAATGAATAATATTGCGCTGCTCTTGTTAACTTTTATTTCATCAGAAAGTAGCTTATCCAACATATAGCGATTAGGTAATCCTGTTAAATAATCATAATAAGCCATTCGTTCCATTTTTTGTTCAAATTCTTTTCTTTCCGAGATATCACGATAATTGAAAACAATTCCTCTTACATTCTCATCTTCAAGTAAATTCATAACATTAACTTCAAAAATTAAATATTCACCATCAGCATGCTGCATTCTTAATTCAGCTTTCTTTGTGACCGTTTCCAAACTTTGCAAACAAGCGTTCAACAACTCTTCGGCAATCGTTACATCTTCTTCATAAACCCAATCTAAATAACTGCTCCCAATCAATTGATTGGGTTCATACCCTAGCACTTGTGTAACTGAGCTGCTTTGATATGTAATCAACCCTTCCTGATCTAATACTGATATGATATCAAATGAATTATTTATTAATGAATTCAGTGTTTCATGATGATTTCGACTAGTAAAGCTCCTTGTTTTTTTACCAATCATACTTTCTACCTTTTCATCTATTTGTATTGATTGCTTTCTCATTTTTTCACCTCTACACTTTGACAGGTTAATTTTCGGTATTCAAATATATTTGCGATTCTGTCGGATTTACATATTTGAAAAAACGACGCTCACCACTCGTATTGAACGTAATTATTTTCAGCTCATTCATTCTTGTTAATGATTGTCCAGTTATTTTAAAAGATAGGATCGGTGAATGTTCTCCTGAAGTTTGTTCTACCTCGCAAATAAGTAGGAGGATACATTGATTGATTCGTAAAATTTCTTCAGCTTTATTCATCTATAGGTAACCTCCCTTTCTTTTCGTTGCTAGGTTAATCCATTTACACTACTACACTTATTTTCCTTCAGTATTTTAGTTCTGTATATCACCGTCCATTCTTAAATTACCTCATACACAAGCTCATTAGACAGGAGCTTACTCCTACTTATTAGGAACAATAAAAAAGGAAGACACCGAACAAAACGGTATCTTCCTCCATTAATAGGGGATTTTTATGGGAAGTAAATCTTACATACAGGAATGAGTTCCTATTAGCTATGATACGATCATTTAGCCTCTTATTTTAGCAACGCTTTTGACAATTTTTCCAAACCACTCAAATTTACGAGGGGGAACGTTTCGTAGTTCTTCCGTATAAAACTGATAATTGTTCTTGCCTAAATTTTTAGCATGGTACATTGCCTTGTCTGCGTTTTCAATTAAGATATCTTGCTCAAGACCATCTTCAGGAAAAACACTGATGCCAATGCTTGGAGAAACCCTCATTTCCTCATCATTGATGAAATAAGGACTTCCTATTTGATCTAACAACCTCTCAGCTATTTCTACAACTTCCTCTTTCGTTGTTTCTTCAAAGATAATAAGAAATTCATCCCCACCAAGCCTAACAATTAGATCTTCTTCACGAACACTGCTATCCAAACGGATTGCTACTTCCTTCAATAATGAATCGCCACTTTCATGGCCGAACGTATCATTTATATTTTTAAACCCATCTAAATCAATGAACATAACGATCAATGAATGATCATGTCGTTTGGCCCTCGCTAGAGCTTTCTTTAAATTCATCTCGAGCATCTTTCTGTTCGGCAATTCTGTCAAGTCGTCATAGTAAGCTAGTTGACTTAAATTTTCTTCGCGTTCCTTTTGCTTTGTAATATCAACAAAAGCGCGTCCAATTTTCACTAGATTTTGATTGTCATCATAAATAGGGATCGCACAATTTCTCACCCAAGCCACACTTCCATCCGGCTTCTGTATTCTATGTTCATATTGAAGGGAATTTCCAAACAACAATTTTTTTTCTTGCTCAACTGACTTCTTAAAATCATCCGGATCCATCATTTCTTGCCATAATAGGGGGTTCCTTTTGAAGTCTTGAGCCGAATATCCAAAAATCTCTTCAATACCTTCACATACCTCGACTGATTTGTCCATTACATGGTGGGATACATGTTTCATGTTAAATATATCAATAAGTTGAAGTAATTCTTGCTTGTTTTGCCTTAGTTCTTCTATCTTCTCCTCAAGTTTCCTCATCTCATCTTCGCTCTGTTGCTTAGCTTGCTTTGTTTCAACTTCTTTCCTGTCAAGTTGCTTTGCTAACAAGACGATCAATGTGAGGAAAATAACACTATAGCCAAGATTTATGATCGTAAGTTGAGGAACTGCAAGAAAATAAACAATCGTGACAATCACGCTGACACTATAAATACCTACCATAAATCTATTTTTCAACGCTCACACTCCAAACTATCATATTTTTCATGTCCTATCGATACAGTTAATAGCAACATAGTCATTCTTTGAACACACTCATTACAGTTGGAATGTGAATCATACATTGTAGATTTATTAACTACTTGAATAGTAATATGATATAGGGAAAGTTGATATAGGAATCCATTCCTATTCTTTATCAAAACTAAGAACTATCGTTCACAAAATCAATGCTCCATCTAAACGCATTTTCGCCTCTTAATTAGGTGGAGTGTAACCAAGTTGATAAATCATGGCAATTGCTTGTGAACGATCACTTACCCCAAGCTTTTGAAGAATTCTTGTAATATGATTTTTTACAGTATGTTCACTAATAAAAAGTGTTGCGGCAATATCTCGATTGTTAAATCCTTTTAATACGTGATTTAGCACTTCTATTTCCCTCGTCGACAAATCCAATTCGTCCTTTAAAATATTAGTTCCATTGCCCTCTTTACGTGGCTTTGCAGTGGCCGTCCGGCTATTGTCTTCAAAGGAAATAACTGTCTCAACCATTGACTGCCGATTTAGATAGGAAATAAATTCACTTCTTAGTTTCGCCTTTACCGCAGTCATCTTATGTACGGCTTTTTCTGTTTCATTGTTCAAAACAAAAGAATAAGCAAGTGCTAATATTTCACTCTCCTCATTATTACCTTCTTTCATTTCAACTACATTTTTACATCCTTCTAAAATAGAGAGCACTTCGAAATCATGTAAATATCTTTTTAAAAATTCTATTTCAAATAACGCTAACCCACTTACTTTTTTCAATGATTCACGGGGACTATCATTCAAATAAGAAACAAACTCTTTTACATGCTTAGTAATTTTCATGGCTAGCTTGTATTTCGGTTCACTATGCTGCCTCATAAACTCCATCAACATTTTTATTAAGTAGTCATCTGTTCCAATACCATTTTCTTGCTGGCAGAGATGAATGGAAATACTCCCTGCAACTGCTAGGCTCGATAAGAATGGTGTATATTGTGCAACGTCACTATTAGGAGCTATTCCAATACATAGAATTCCATAGAGGTGATTATTGTATCGTAGCGGAAATTCGATTACGTCGGTTTCCCATTTTGTTTTTCCCTGAATGGATCCGACTTCCAAATTTTGGTTGCTTCCTTTTGAAAAAGCACGTGTCGCAACGTCATAACCATATTCATTAATTTCGGCTTGCGATAAGCCTCTTGAAACGATGTCAACTTTAGACTCGCTAACAGTCGGTTTGAAAACAATACACGCAAAAGGTCCTCGAATGATATTCATGCTAATATCAACTAATATATATAGAACTCGTTTAATATCTTTAACGGTCGTGATGACGCGAAACACTTCATTGAAAGTAGATAATTCCATTAAATGATTTTGTAGGTTTTCTCTTAAACTATGCGTTGTCATTAATAAGCTTAATAACGATGATTGTTTCTTTACTTGCTCTAACATGTCTAGATCATTTATCTCTTGATCCGTACTGCCCCCAAACAAAATGCCAATGACAGCTTCACCTTTCAAAATTGGAACACAAAATAAACTTTTTGGAAAAAGACCGTTTTTTTTGAAAAAGTTGACCCTAGGATCATTCCGAACATCCTTCCAAATTTGGAATTGCTGGGTCGCAATTGTATGTCCTAGAAAGCCTTC
This sequence comes from Halalkalibacter sp. HAAS-P014, assembly GCF_056619965.1. Classification (NCBI taxonomy): domain Bacteria; kingdom Bacillati; phylum Bacillota; class Bacilli; order Caryophanales; family Bacillaceae; genus Halalkalibacter; species Halalkalibacter sp. HAAS-P014. Next base: position 52,873 of record NZ_JBWQTV010000007.1, read on the forward strand.
CCCCATCAAAAAAGTAGTACCCTGTAATTGCTCAGTATTTGAACCATGAATTGGTTCAATCACATATTGGCCATGCTCTTTTTCAATCGCCAAACCTATAAAATCAAGATCTGTATGAATTGAATACATTTCTTTTAAAAATGAAGTGGTCGTAGCCTGTCCTGTACGAATCAATTCCAATTGCTGATAGATAAAAGAAGACGATTGATCTCGAAATTGTTTTTTCGTTTGTGGCGTTAAGAACGTTTCAATTACATTTTTGAGCTTTGCAATCTTCTTTACCTTTTCATTTCTTTCTTCCTTGGAGTATTCTGGAACTGTTGTCAATGCTTCTAGTAGTTCAACGTTATCAGGATAATGGCTTTCAATATACCCTTGAACAAATGGTCGTGCTCCTACATCTAAAAAGTAACCTGCCAATATATAATAGGTGGTTTCCCCATGGATTGAGATCGGAGATACAACCAGTTGCATCCCCATACGATTATCAACAACAGTTGGTTGCCAAATCGATGTTAAAAACGTTAAAAACTCTACGTAATATTCCTTTGTTCCCCACTTTTCGAGAGTCACTTTTGACATATCATTTATATTTGAAGGATGCGTTACTTCATTTCCGTCTGCATCGATGATCAGAACCGAAAGATCAGTCAATGAAGCATATGCATCCTGTACATCTTGAAAAAAGTCTATATTTCCTCCCATGACTCCTCCCTTCGCAGATCAATCGTTACTGGCTGAATATATCGATAAATAGCATTTTCTCCAGTCCCAATTACTTCTAATACCATGTTTGAAACGAGTTGATCTAGTACATCAACCAAATCTTCACTATTTCTACCAAGTCTTTTGGCTAAACCTTTAATGGTTTCATACGTGAAGGGGTTTTCCTGAAAAAACATCGTACACTCCACTTGCAATGGATTAAATTCAAAAGAAACCATAACTTTATAGCCTCCTATAATAACCTTATAAACGGTTTTGCTGGCGTATTTTCAACTAGTAACGGCTGGGACATGTTGCCTTGAGGTGATTTTTTCAACTGGAAATATTGATAATTTCCATCAACCCATGTTCTAAAAACACCATGGCATGTTCGTTCAAGAAAACTGGCTGTTTCATCCCCAATTTCGGTAAAGTTACTAAGGGCAATCATACTTATACCCGCAGCACTAGCAAATGAAACTTCCTCTGTAAAATAGCTCTGAACAAAATCTTTTCCTCTTTGTGAAACCAATGTATTAAGATCATTGAACATAAACCATCTCTCACCACGTTCAACACTTTCTAAAACAGTAGATTTCATTTTCTTTCTTATTGCTAGCTTGTATTCTTCATTATTCATTTCACTCACATTTAGCACAGCATCTTTATATGCATCCGGCATCGGGCGATCATAATGTTCCACAAAGAAAATACGTTTTTGCTTAACAATTTCTTTTAAGTCGACCCCATATAGTTGATAAATATGTTCGATGTCGCAAAGATTCGATAAGCTCGATAAGAACATAATGACATTTTCACCAGCTAAAATACGACTTGTTATAATCGAGGCTAGAATATATTTATAATTAGCTTTACTGTTTGTATCTAATACAAAGGTCGTTCCTCTTGGAATTCCCCCAGCTAATAATTGATCCAACGTTGAAATACCTGTTGTAACATTAGTTTGATTCTCGGTCACGACCATATCTTCAAACATTGATAAGGCAGGAACAAGATACATACCTGAATTCGTCAACCTATATATATGTTCACCTTCTCTAATTCGGCAACCACGCATTTTTAAAACCTCTAACGTTCTCTTCCGATATATGCCGTTATGCTCTTTCAATTCTAGTCGAATCACACCGTCAACGATATAACTTACAAAAGGAATGTCATGCTCACTATGCGTAGTTTGCTCATGAATTAACAATGATGTTAATGAGTACTTTCGTAATATGTTTCTCAACGTATAAACGATTTCTCTTTTCTCAACTGGCTGGTCGATTCCGAAATAGAACAAGTTTAAACTATCAATTACGATACGCTTGCAGTCCATGTCTTTCATAATTTGTTCAAACAGTCCATTCGGCTGTTTCATTTGACTAATTAACACTTCAGGTGACATACAAATGACACGTAATTTATTTTCCTTTTCTAACTCTTTTATATCCCAACCAAATGCATTCATTTCTTTATAAATTTGCTCTGGAAATTCCTCAAAAGTTATATAAACGCCAGCTTCCCCTTGATTCTTGGCACCATCATATAAAAACTGCATACCTAAAATGGTCTTACCAGTACCAGGTGCACCATCTAGTAAAACGGAAGAACCAACGGGAAACCCACCCGAAAGAATATAATCAAGTCCCTCTATCCCAGTTGTTTTAATTTTATGCATTTCAACACCCCTAACTACATTTCACAACTTTTATTATGTCAAATAAATACAAGTTTTGAAATACTTATCCCTTAGTAATTGAAAATGATAAGCATTAAGTTCATTATATACCTAAATCAAGACAACTTCTTCCCTCATTACCTTCCAGTTTGCTGTTACGCTCAACACAATTGCTCTATAAATGTAATGAAACGATAAAAATAGAATTATAGGGAGTTGTCACACATTTCAGTCAGTACGAGTACGATGGATTTATAGAAACCATTCGTAAGAGGAGGTGTAAATATGGCTCGATACAGACGGAAACCCGTAATTATTGAAGCTGTCAAGATCACTAGAACCATTTCGATCGAAACAGCAGAAGGCACGGTCAAAGGTCACCCTGGTGATTACCTCATCACAGATGTCAACGGCGAACAGTACCCTTGTGCGAAGAAGAAATTTGAGGAGACATATGAACGGGTAAAGGATCGCAACGATGTTACAACATTTATTAAGAAATCATTGCGAAAACTAACACAAAAATCAAAGGAACTATTTGCAAAATCATAAAAGAAAGAGCCAGACTTCACAGAAGCTGACTCATTCTGAAACATTATGCTTTGTTAACACTTACTTTCCTTAATACCATGACCGTTGCGAAAAGAAGAGCAACTGCCACAATTAAACTTGCGATCACACTCGTTGTAAATCCTAATACTAAATAAGAAATAATTGTAATTCCAGCAGCAATAAGAGCATATGGAAGTTGTGTTACAACGTGATCAATATGGTGGCTTCCAGCTCCAGTAGATGAAAGAATCGTCGTATCCGATATTGGAGAACAATGGTCTCCAAAAATTGCTCCAGCTAACACAGCCGCCATCATTGGTAAGACCATCGTTACATCAATCACTGCTGCCATTTCACCAGCAATTGGGAGTAACAAGCCAAATGTACCCCATGACGTACCTGTTGAGAATGCTGCAAACCCAGCAATGATAAACAGAATAACTGGTAAAAACATCGGATTAAGATTCGCATTTTCAACTAGTGAGGCTAAGTATGTTCCCGTACCTAGATCACCAATAATTTCAATGATTGTCCAAGCAAAGAACAAAATATAAATTGCTGGCAACATTGATTTCATCCCAACTACTAGTGAGCTACCAAGTCCTGTACCCGATTTAGGCTTCATAGCATTCATGATTAAGGCTATTATTAATCCAAATAATCCACCATAAACAAGAGCAGCCGCAACATCAGTATTTTCAAAAATAGTTAAAACCGTTACATTTCCTTCTGTTCCTTGAATACCTGTGGTCACCATGAAGAAAACAGTTCCAACAATAAGCGCAATGATTGGCCATACTAAATCGCCAACTTTGCCTTGATCACTTGCCTTGACTTCATCTTGCGAACCTGGAATCGGGCCTAATTTAGCATTGAATAACTCACCGTTTTTTAACGCACGTTGTTCATGCTTTTTCATCGCTCCGATGTCAAGATTGAACCAAGCTACAGCAAGGACAAGCCCAATTGCAACGAGAGCATAAATGTTCATCGGCACCATTAACATGAACGCTTGCAACGCTTCATATTGAGTAATCGAATGCGTCGTGAAAACCGTCGCAATGATGGCTATAATGTAAGCTCCCCAACTTGAAATAGGTGCAATTACACACATCGGGGCAGCTGTTGAGTCAACTAAATAGGCTAATTTAGCACGTGAAATGCGATGTCGATCCGTAAGAGGACGACTGACATTACCTACTGTCAAACTATTAAAATAGTCATCAATAAAAATAATTAAACCAAGTACAACCGTGAGAAGTTGTGCTCCAACACGGGTTTTGACACGTTTCATTGCCCACTCACCAAATGCACGGCTACCACCTGAGCGAGTAATAAGAGCAGCCATCATTCCTAGTAATAAAAGAAATAGAATGATAAAGAATTCCCATGTGTTAATCGCAAAACGAGCATCCATTATTGCACTTGTCACCGTCCCAAAAGTGACAGTTTCAACTTCGTAGTCAAACACAATAGCCATGACAATGCCATAAATATTGGCCACAGCAGCAAGTGGATTAAAGTCGTTCAACATTAACGCCCCAACAATAGCCCCTGTTCCAAGTGACAATAAAACACGTTTTGTCACAATAACCATTACAAGAGCCAATATTGGAGGCAATAAAGATAAAATAGATGATTCCATATAATACCCCTCCAAAAAAATAATTGGTAAATACATTCGGACAGTACCGCAAATTATATGTTTTAGAACAACCAAAAAAGCGATCGTGGTTAACCCACAATCGCTTTTATACGTACGTGAATCCCCATAATTTTGGTAGTCCTCCATAACTTGATCACTTCAAGTTATGACAGCCCTGCACTTCTTCAATGCAGTTCCAGCAAAAATAGCCTGACAGCTGCTTTCACTTCGGCGACGGCTCCTTTCTCCATTCTTCAACGTTGTCATCCTCAAAAAAGATACTGATAGCAATCGCGCCTCTACCTCATCATTACTAATGAGGCAATTCTATTTAGTTACCTTTAGGATACTATCATTATTTTTCTAGAATATCAATGTCAATTTCCACCACTAGCACCGGATGATCCCCCTGCTGGCAAAATCATTCCTCCACCTTCTGAATAGTATTCTGGTACTTCTCCTTGAATATTTATCAAGCCGACTGGAATAGTTGTTTTTACTGCTTCTTCCTTTGTAGCAAAAGGAATTACGATTTTGGCATCTACAATAACATCAAAGTTAATCGATAACGTCGTATTATTAATTCCCGTATTAATTACGTCCCAATTTAAATCCGTCTTCACGTCACCAATTGCAGAAAAACGAACCGGTATTTGTGGACCTAATTGGGCAAGTAAAGCATTATTTGTTGCTTGACCTAGTGGGATACTATACACGATTCCTCCCTCTGTTGTACTTGGTGGGTCATCATCAAAATTAAGCGCCACATCAAAAACCTCGCCACGCTCAATCGCTTTCAAATGTCTTTCCACTCGTAACGTGGCCTCGGATAAAATTCGGTTATAAATTTGTGTATTAAATTGAATCATGTTATCAGCGTTTGTGATAAACAACTCATCCTGATCAAGGTCAGAAGCAATTTTCTTTGAAACCGCATCATTAATAGCCCTTGTCGCAATGACCTTCGTTTCGGTTGTAGCTATTTGCATCAATGTTGGACGAATCCCCTTCTCGATAATCCATAACCCTTGAACGGTTAACGCAACAAAAATAATAAAAGATAGTAGTAAGACATACCGAAATGGCAACGGACCTTTTCGAGCTCGGGGTCTATTTCTTCTTGGTGCCCTCATGCTGAAAACCCCCTTCGCCACAAGTATATGCAGCAAAGTGGACAGTTTGACCTAGACAAGAAAAAAAGATTCCTTTTTCTTGTCTAGGTCAGTGCGAAGCGCAGCCGACGTTTTGGTTTATGCACCTTAAGTGGTTTTTTTAAAATGCGAACGGCAAAGAGCCAGCGCCACCTCCTCTAGTTCTTCCTTCTTTCATACGTTCTAAATTCATGAGGGTAACGGTTTTTTTCGTCAACGGTTCCTGTCTCAACCGAGACTACCTCCCACTCTTCTATACTGATCTCTGGAAAGTAAGTGTCACCTTCAAATGACTCTTCAATATATGTTACATAGAGACGATCAACCTGTTTCCATAAAAGCTTAAATACTTCTGTACCACCTATTACAAAGCACTCATCTTCTTGGTTAGCAATACTCAAAACATCTTCTACGTGATGTACAACCTCACATCCTTCTGCGCTATATTGTTCATCACGCGTTAAGACAACATTTCTTCTCTTAGGTAAAGGTCGCCCAATCGATTCGTACGTTTTCCTTCCCATTACGATTGTATGTCCGGTTGTTATTCTTTTAAAGTGTGCAAGATCAGCTGGGAGGTGCCAAGGCAGCTGGTTTTCTTTTCCTATTAAATTATGTTTGTCCATAGCGACGACAAATGAAATCATAAACACGACCCCTTTTTTCTGTTTGTTCTAATCGTATCATATTTTGTAAGGTGAATAATAAATTGAATTTGACCAACACCTGATACATAATTTACATTCTCTAATCCAAAAGCTTTGAATGTAAAGGCACTTCCATATTTTTGTAAAATATTTCATTAGGAGTTGACAACGCGTGTAAATGAATTTATAATTATAAATGTAAACGCTTACAAAAATGTAACAAAGTATTATTTTCGCATAAAGGGAGTGTTAGTATGTATTTTGAAACACCTTCTAAGATCGAGAAAGAGCAAATAATCGATACCCTTTTAGAAAATCACTTTTTTAAGATGCCTGATGGTCGTCAATTATATGAAGCGACAGAAGATGAATTAAAACTTTTAATAAGCTCAGAGCTTGCCAACCAACACACATTTTGTGAACTATAGTTTTAAAACTTCCATGAAACGTAAAATGAACTGTCCTCACTTTAATTAAGGTGTCGGTGTAAAAAACTCCTATTGAGAATGGAACAGCGCAGATATACGCTCCGGACCTTTTTTATTAAAAGCCTGTATTCATCCCCAACAACGTAGGCGAAATACAGGCTTATACTAACTTTTATTTATTCATAACCATTCGGATTATTCTCTTGCCATCTCCATGAATCCACGCACATCTCTTCAATACCTTTTTCTGCACTCCAATTAAGTACATCTTTTGCCTTAGTAGGATCTGCGTAACAAGTACTTATATCACCAGGTCTGCGATCAACAACAGAATATGGAACGTTACGGCCTGATGCCTTCTTGAATGCCTCAACCATTTGAATGACACTATAGCCATTCCCTGTCCCTAAATTGTAAGCGTCAGCTCCTGTCTGTGACATAACTTTTTCTAGTGCTTTTATATGCCCTTTCGCTAAATCGACAACATGAATGTAATCCCTTACCCCTGTGCCATCTACTGTTGGATAGTCATCTCCAAAGACTTTTAGTTCGTTAAGTTTGCCAACAGCGACTTGTGTAATAAATGGCATCAGGTTGTTCGGAATTCCATTTGGATCTTCTCCGATACGTCCACTTTTATGAGCTCCGATTGGATTGAAATAACGCAATAATGCAATGCTCCACTCTTTATCCGAAACATATAGATCACGTAAAATTTCTTCAATCATAAGTTTCGTTCTCCCGTATGGATTCGTTGCGCTCAAAGGAAAGTCTTCTTTGATTGGTACAGAATCCGGCATTCCATAAACGGTTGCAGAAGAACTAAAGACAATATTTTTCACGTTAAATTCCTGCATTACCTCGCAAAGAACCAATGTCCCAGTAATATTTGTATAATAATAATGAAGAGGAATTTCAACGGATTCCCCCACTGCCTTGAGCCCCGCAAAATGAATGACTGCCTCAATGCTGTTTTCAGAGAAAACATTCTCTAGTGCTTTTTTATCTAAAAGATCCACCTCATAAAAAGGAAAACCCTTACCCGTTATTTCTTTAATACGATTAATCGATTCATATTTGCTATTTGAGAAGTTATCAACAACTACAATTTCATGCCCTGCATCCAAAAGCTCGACACACGTATGACTTCCAATATATCCTGCTCCACCTGTTACAAGAATCAATCAACTCACTCCTAATAAATAATCATTTATGCTCCCAACATAAAATAGACTATGTCCAGCCCATCGTTTTGTATCTGAAAATATCTTATCACACTGTTGGTTCCTTTAGTAGAAAGACACACAAAACAAACTAGATTTTCTGCTATCAATTGGATTAGTAAATATCCATTCCGGCTAACACGGGATCGGTCATAAAATAGCATGAACAGGTTTGAAAAAAGAGTACAGTGCCAACACTGAATATCAAAATGAATGATGGATTTAGGAGGATCTACGATGAAAGCAATTCTATTTGGAATTTGTTTTGTTATACTCTGTGTTGCTGTACCAAGCTTAATTGGGTTCTATCACAGTGTACAAGGAGACTCAAATATTCCTGAGCAAGAGAACGCAATAGTTGATAATGCTGAGGTTGAAATTGATGAGATGGAGGCTACGTCAAATTCAAACAAACGTTTATTTGAAAACGAGGACGTTGAAGAAGTTGAAAAACAAGCGCATGACGATCATCAAAACCTTGCTTTTACGACCAGAGAAGAAGCCATTGATGCGATCACAGAACAATTTACTTTAACAGAATTAATCGGTATGTTTATGAGTGTAAGAGATGGTTCTAGAGACGATCAATACACAGAAATCGTTACTCAATTACAAGAGCGATTTACAGAAGAAGAAATTGAAGCGTTGAAAGTTATTGGCATGTCGGAATTAGAAGAAGCTTTGCAATAGTTAGTTGCTATAAAGGGGACACCCTGTTTTGTCCCCTCAATTACCTTCTGCTCGGTTAAATACTCTGACCTTTTCCAACTTGAATCGGAGACACTTTTTTCGTCTTTTTTGTAAAGTAGCTATGAAGCAACATACCTAGGACGATTAAAAACAATCCACCTATTGCTATACCATTCGGCAGTGGTGTTGATAGAAGAATCATCTCTCCAATTAAAACAAATAACACTTGCGTAGATTGTGTTGCTTCTACGGCAGATAATTTACTTTGATCCCCTCTAACTCGATCGGTTGCAATGAAAAACAATGTAGTAGCGACAACACCCGAGCAAATGGCGACTATAAAAGATTGAACCACTTGATCGGTTGAAGGACCCCCAACTTGAACAAAACCAAAAACAGCAACAATCACCCAAAATGGCATACTGGCTAGCGTCATACCAAAAACACGTTGAAACGTATCTAATCTTCCTCCACAAACTTCCATCATTTTTCGGTTGCCAAGTGGATAAGCAAATGCCGCGATGACAACCGGCAATATTCCAATTATGGCTGTTTGTAAAGTAAGACTATTTGCGTTTTGCAACTGCATGAGTCCGACTCCAATTAAAATCACAAAAGAAATAGCAAGCGCTCTACGTGGGATTTTATTACGCACTTTTCTTTCCCCTTGTTTGGTTTGCATTGTTACAAAAAAAAGAGGAGCTAGCAACGTTCCTGCAACAATTGTTAATTGCCACGTCCCAGCCACTAACCAACCAGGGCCATATGCTGCAGCAAATGTTATTGGTCCATAAAATAATACAAACCCTACAAAACTCCAAGAGAGCCATTGAAGGGGCTGTTTCTTCATCTCAATGATAACTTGTTTTAAATTATGCCGAAACAGCACGATTACCAAAAGAAAAGGGAGCATAAAGAAAAACCTTAATGAGGAACTCCACATCCAGCTCCCTCCTGACAATTCCATTGCACGATTTAAAATAAACGTTACAGCAAAAAACATAGCAGCTAAAATGCCTAGGACGATTTCTTTCATAAGTACACCTTCCATATTTGTAAACGAACCGATTTTTGAGTTAAACAAAAAATGCTAGGATAAGCCCCTAGCTGTTTTTTTTACTATAATTTTCTAAGCATTTTTTGTTCGCAAATTTCAATCATTTCCTCAAGCATATCAGCTCTTGTTAATTCCGTCCATGGCACTTCAATCCCTTTACCAGGAGCTAATGCTTTCCCTCTAAATTCTTGATGCTCATTTGTCGCGATATATATGTCCCAACTCCATGATTTCCTCTTGTCTTTTGCGTCCATTTCTAAATAGTCAATTTCTGCTAAATAATAATTTTTCATTTTCAATTGTTCAATGTTTTCCATAAATCCACTTCCCTTCTTATATATATACTATTCGGCACGTTTAAAAAGATTCCCTATTATGATCGTCCAACAATATGTGACATGGAATTAATGGATAATATGCCCTAAAAGCACTAATAATAATAAAAACTTGATCTAACCGCCTACAAATTTCGAGAATTTTCGAGAAATCAGAGGCTCGCAAAGGAGGACCACTATGAAAAAGATTCCAATCGGTAGCATTTTTTATTTTGTCGCTGCACTATTATGGCTTTTCTTAGCCTTTACTGATTTTGGAACTTGGTCAACTCGAGTTTATATTGCATTATCTTTCCTATTTATCATCATTGGGGTTATCAATTGGCGAATGACCGATCGAGCCAACAAAGATTAGTTCTTATAAGTTTTAGGGAATGTACTGACATTAATAATGTAAAAGAGGTGTTTTGAATGAATCATGAACTTGATTACGATCGTGATGGAGATCGTGAAGATTCTTTAACAACTGAAAAAATCACAGAAGCATTGCAAATAAGCCTTGATCAAGAAGAAGAAATGATGCGCAAATATTTAATTCTAGCCGAGCGTATTCATGATAATGACGAGCTAAAAAACAGACTGGTAAACTTCGCAGAAGGCAATGCAAAGCGTTCGCGACAGTTACTTGATGAACTTCAATAATTAACCATGAAAAGAGGAGGGTTCCTATAATTCCCCCTCCTCGCTTCATGGTTTATCCTTTATACGGCTACTGGTGCCTTAATAGACCCGTGTGGATTATATCCTATTAGTTCAATATCCTCTATTTCAAAATCAAATATACTTTCTTTTTCTTGATTTAGCTTTACTACTGGCAATGTTCGAGGTTCACGTTCAAGCTGAGTTTTCACTTGTTCAATGTGATTTGAATAAATATGAACATCTGCCCCTGAATAAATAAGTTCGCCAACTTCAAGATTACATTCATAAGCAATCAGATGTGTTAAGAGCGCATAAGAAGCGATGTTAAAAGGCAGCCCAAGAAACACATCATTTGAGCGCATATTAAACATACAGCTTAGCTTGCCGTCAATGACATAAAATTGAAAGGCATAATGGCATGGTGGCAATTGTTGATTTTCTAGCTCAGACGCGCTCCAAGCATTACAGAGCAACCTGCGCGAATCTGGGTTGCGCTTAATTTCATCAATAATATAACGTATCTGATCATACGTTTTCCCATCTGCCCCTTCCCAGCTGCGCCACTGCTTTCCGTATACATTTCCTAGATCTCCGTAAATTTTGGCAAACTCATCATCATGTAAGACTTTTTCTTGATACATTCCTAGCTGTTCTTGATATACTTTGTTAAATTCTTCATCCTCTTGACTGCGAAGACCAAAGTTTGTCATATCTGGTCCAGTGTAGTCACTTGATTCTACCCATTTTTGAAAACCCCACTCGTCCCAAATATGGTTGTTGTTTTCAAGCAAATAACGAAGATTTGTATCTCCTTTTAAAAACCAGAGCAATTCGCTTACAATCAGTTTAAATGGCACTCGTTTTGTCGTTAAAAGAGGAAATCCTTCCTGTAAATTAAAACGCATTTGATGCCCAAAGATTGAAATTGTTCCTGTTCCTGTGCGATCCTCTTTCTTTGTTCCATTTTCTAAAATGTATCGACATAGAGCTAAATATGTTTTATCCGTTTGATTCATGGTACTCCCTCTTTTCGTTACAACTTGTCCTCTATTTTAACAAGAAATAGCTTGTTATACCATTCTCAAAAAAAGGGTCTGACCCCCAAAGAGGTCAAACCTGTATTCTTTATGATGTTGCCATTTGTCCTTCGTTATCAGCTTTTTTCTTACGCATATATTGAACGGCAAGTAATAAAGCCAAAAAGATTATTCCAATCACATCTGATATCCACGATCCATGGATAAAGACAAGCGCTGTACCTAGTGCAAGAATTCGCTCATAATAGCGTAACTTGATTAAGAAGAAGTTTTGAATAAAGATAACAAACGCTATGATTCCAAGGAGAGCTGTGAAAATGTTTTGTGCAATAACAGGCCACGAATATAACCCAGCGTTCTCTGGTAATAACAATATGACCGTATTCGTTGCGAAAACAAACGGCAGCAGCAATGCACCTGAATCAAACTTAAAGCCCTGCACTCCGGTTCGAATTGGTTCAGAGTTTGCAATTCCCGAAACAGCATATGCGGGTAAGTTAATCGGTGGTGTATCATCGGCTAGAATGCCGTAATATAGCACAAATAGATGGGCTGCCATAATAGGTACTCCCATTTGAACAAGTGCCGGAGCAACCATTGCAGCTAAAATAACGTATGTTGCCGTTGTTGGCAATCCAAGGCCTAATATGAGACAAGCTACTAATGTAAAAGCTAACGCTAGGTAAAGGTTATCTCCTGCAAAACCAACGATAATGACCGGAAGCTTTGCAGATAAACCGGTTAAGTTGATAACTCCGATTAATATTCCAGCTGTAGCACAAGCGACAACAACGGTAAGGGAATTGCGAGCTGCCATTTCAAATCCAGCAAAAAGCTCTCTAATCCCAAAACGTACAGGTGCAGCATCCACTTTAAAGCTTTTTTGTAGCAATACAACAAATAGCGCTACAAAGATTCCGATTGCGACCATGACGGCAATTTCAATATTCCAATCAAGAACAAAGTGCATACTATAAGCAAATGCAGCAAGGACTATCGCGATGGCAATTCCCGGTCCGATCTTTTCACGAAAACGATGTGTAAATACAGCAAGTGTCAACAAAATTACAATAGCAAAAAAAGCTGCATTCGGCACGGTGTTTCCTTGGACGAGGAAATAAACAAGAACAATGACCGGTAAGATGAGATAACCATGTTGAATCATCGTTTTTCTAGCTGATACAAGCATCTCTTTTGGCAAGCCTTTAATGTTATGCTTTGATGCTTCAATATGGACCATGAAAATAATTGCAATGTAACTTAAAATTGCTGGTATTACAGCAGATTTTATGATTTCAGCATAAGTGTACGGTGTATATTCAATCATTAAGAAAGCTGCAGCCCCCATAATTGGTGGCAATAGTTGCCCACTTGAAGATGAAGCAACCTCAATTCCCCCTGCTGTCTGAGGTCTGAATCCAACCTTTTTCATTAAGGGAATCGTAAACGTCCCTGTTGTTACCGCATTTGCTACCGAACTACCAGAAATCGATCCGAGCATACCAGATGAAACTACAGCAGCTTTTGCAGGTCCACCTTTGTATTTACCGAATGCCCGTAAGGCAAGATCAATAAACATCTTTCCGGCACCTGTCGCTTCTAATATGGCTCCAAACAAAATGAAAATAAAAACATAAACAGCCGAGACCGAAAGTGGCGTACTAAAAATCCCTGAAGTTGTATAGGTCATTTCATAGATAAAGTTTTCAAAGTTTGCTCTAGTATGCCTAAATGGTGGGTTTAAATAATGACCTAAAAAGAAATAAGCGATAAAAACCGAAGCAATAATGACAAGAGGCTTTCCTACAACACGCCTTGTTGCCTCTAAAACAAGGATGATTAGAACAATCCCGACTAGCTTATCCATATCTGTCATACGTCCTGTCAATATGGAATTGGCCGTTTGGTTTACATATAAGTAATATCCGATAAAAAGAGCAATAAGAGCGATGATGAAGTCATACCAAACAATTTTCGTTTGTCCTAACCCTCGTTTTATCGGAAAAATGAGAAAGACGAGTACAAGTCCAAACGTTAAGTGAATGATCATATGGGAACGTGTCCCCACACCTGGCATTAACCCAAAGCCTGCCGTGTAGAGATGATAGACCGACATGAGTATCGCAAGCACTAATATTAATAACGCCATCCAGCCACGAACTGATCGATCACTACCAGCAAGTTCATTCACTCTCTTTTCAACATCTGGATCAGGTTGATAGCTAACTTCTTCTCTCCTTGCCATAAACTCATCTCCTTTATTGCATCACCATGGTACAGTGGGGTCTGTCCCCCCTTTACTACATCACCATGGTACAGTGGGGTCTGACCCTCTTTCGACTACTTGTATTCTTATGCGCTCGCCGCTTAATTCACTTGATAAATCGACCGTCTTTTCCTCATAAAAAAAGGAATGCGGATGTACATGAGATGGCAAGATGTTTAAATGTTCTAGCTCCCGTTCCTCATGTATGACAAAAAAACCGTCAATTTGTTCAAGCTTATCTTTGGATTCATATGGCATTCCGGCACCAAAAGATTTCGTCCAGCTTTCCGTTGCAATGATCTGATAATTCTTATCGATTTGATAATGTTCTTTTACAGGCGATAACTGGACAGAATGAAAATACTCATGATAAAACGTGTCACCGATATCCACTGGAACTTCCCAGTATATTGTTTCATTAGAAGGAAGGTAAATTTGTAAAAAGTATTCCTCCTCCTTTTGAAAGGTGATAGTTACAAATACCGTTACTAGAAGGAACAAAAAGGCAGTGCTTAAAAGCAATGCCTTTTTGCTGAACTGCTTATTACTGTTCGGCATAGAAACGCTCTGCACCTGGATGAAGTTCAACCGACATCCCATCTTGGGCTGTTTCTAACGTAATGTTTTCACCTTGTTGATGAGCATTACTAAATTGCTCTGTATTTTCAAACATAGCCTTCGTAATTTCATAAACTAGATTTTCATCTAGATCAGAAGAGACAGCTAACATGGCAAGTACAGCAGCTGTTGTCGTATCCCCTTCTGTACCGTATGTGTCAGCAGAAACGGTAAACTCCGTATAATAAGGATATTCATTAGCTAGCTCGGCTATTTTTTCTGAACTGATCGATACAAGATTAATATCTTGCTGTGCTTTAAGAGCTTCTACTGCACCAGTCGGCAAACCAGCAGTAATAAAAGCAGCATCGATGTTTCCATCTTGAATAGCTCCAGCAGCATCCCCAAAATCCATATACTCTTCATTAATATCATCATATGTGATGCCATGAACTTCAAGAATTTGACGAGCATTTGCCTCTGCACCTGATCCTAAGTCACCAACAGCAATACGCTTTCCTACTAATTCTTCGACTGTTTCAATTCCACTATCAGCAGAAGTAATGATTTGAATCACTTCAGGATATAATGTTGCAATTCCCTGGAACCCTTCTAATGGCTCGTCAAACATATTAACCCCTTCAGCTGCATAATACGCAATATCGTTTTGTACTAACGCTAGTTCAGCATCACCATCAACTAGTCCGTTAATGTTTGCTACGGAGGCACCTGATGAAAATGAAGCTGCATCTACATTATCAATATTCACATTAATAATGTTGTTCGCTAGGGCTGCACCTAGTGGGAAATAGGTACCTTGTTCTCCACCGGTCATAATCGCAATATCAGTAAAGCCACCTGCCTCAGCCTCACCAGTACCTTCTGTTTCACCGACGCCACCTTCAGCTTCTTGGTCTACATCATCGGCACTACCACAAGCAGCCAGTACAAACATAAGTGCAAGAACCATTAGTAAACTAACCTTTTTCACATGATTTCCCCCTTGTTTCTATCAGTTAAAAATGCCAGCAAATGGTAAAAGGACAAAATTTGCTAAACATTCACACTATTGATTGTATAAACAAGTTAGGAAATATATTACTCTTTTAGAATGGATATTTTTTGCTATGTTTTGGTCACAAACAAAACAATAAGCAGGTCCATATGCTAACATAAAAAACAAACCTAACCTATAAAGTCTTTTTTGCATAGGATAGATTGAGAATGAATTCATGCAGGAAGGATTGAGTTTTGTGTATTTTAGGTATTACAATTTTTGGAAACCATACTACTATCGGCAACAAGAAGCAATTTTTCCACCGATTAATTATGAATTTTTTGATCAATCATTAAATGCTTATCAAACGTTATTAGAGGACGGTCAAACAATCATAAATTACTTTCGCTCCTCACCAGAAAGAATGACACAACTAATGACTGCTGCTCAAGCAAGTGACGATGCTGAAGTCGATCGAATTATTCGAGAAACAGGTATCCCAACAATTGCTGAAACATCATATAATCCAACCGGTGTCATCTTCACCCTCCGTGCTGATGCTGATGGAGTTCCCTGTTGCACATTAAAAATGAATATAAGATGGGGGATGTAGAAAAAGCCATTCGCACTCTGGCGAATAGCTTTTTTTCTTTTAAATTATCCTAGATTTTAGGTGAGTCAATGGACACAAGATCAATTGTACTATGTAGGCACAGCAGCCAGAGTCGCTTCTGTCGCAACAATGGTCACATTGTATCGCTTCATAAGATCGACGTCGTATGTGTCTTGCAGTTCAGTCCCATTCTCTTTAATAATGCGAACAACTGGGTGAGTGCTTAATTGCTTGTTTTGTTTAACAACAATGCCGACTCGGCCATCACTCAATGTAACGGTTAACCCTACTGGATATACAGCAATTGTTCTTCTAAAAGCTTCAACAAGTTGCTTGTCAAATTGCTTTCCTACTCCTGCGTAGAGCAATTCTAAAGCTTCGTGTGGGAGCATTGGATTACGATATACACGATTGGACGTTACAGCATCAAACACGTCTGTAATAGCAATAATCTTTGCATAATAATGGATATTAGGTTCCTTCAGACCTTGTGGATAGCCGGTTCCATCTAAGCGTTCATGGTGTTGCAGGGCACAATGAGCTGAAAGCAATGAAATATTAGGGGCAGATCGCAACATGTCAAATCCAGCCATCGCATGTGTTTGGATAATTTTAAATTCTTCATCTGTCAATCTTCCTGGTTTGTTTAAAATTTCTACTGGAATAGCTACTTTTCCTATATCATGTAACAACGTACCCATTCCAATTTCCATTAATTGTTTTTCTGTAAAACCAAGCTCTACAGCTAGCCCTAACGTATACACAGTCACGTTTAAGGAATGTGTAAAAATATAACTATCATACACAAACATATCAGACAATAATGTTAATGCATTATCATTGGTCTTTATATCTGACAAAATCGAATGTATGATAGTTGCAAAATCTTTATTTATGTAATCGATGTTAATTGATTTTTTTAATTTAACACTATTGGCAATTCCTTGAAACTTTGACTTAATCGTTTTAATCGCCTTACGTTTAGTTTCTAACGACACACCATTTTCAATGTCGATCCCATCAGTACGCTCATCGTAAATATAAATGAAAGAAACCCCAAGTTCAAAAAGTCGATTGATAACACGCTCTGTTAACTCGACTCCTTCGAACAAAAGGATTTGTCCATTATCATTATAAATTGGTTTAGCAAGCTTTGAACCAGCCGCAACAGATCTCGTAGAAACTAACCTCATGTCAATCTCCTTCTAGTGATTGTTCAATTAATAAAGCAATAATAGCTAGGATATTGGAATCATTCGCATGAACATCTCTTTACTTTTTATGAATCTCATTAATCTAAGTTTACAACATAACATTATGAGATCAAGTAAAACTAAGAAAAATTAGTAGAATCATTGTTAAATATGTAGAATTATGTCAAAATTAATACAAATTCTAGCACTATAAAATCCTACAATAAGAATTTCACTAATTCAAAAAAGAGGAAGCTTATAACGTCATTCTCCATGCATGGGAGTAGAATCCTTAATTCCATGCATCGATATAGACATTCGTTATAAGACAACCTCTTTTTTTAAAGCAATTGTTTATTCATATTTCATTTTCAGTAATGCGTCTTTTCCTTTCATCCCTGCAGTAATACCTAGCTGTTCTGCTTCTAGTGTAACTGATTCTAAAGGAGCTTCTAGTAGTTGATCGATTGTTCTAACTCCTACGGCGCGACCAGCAACAATTTTGCGCTCAATTAACTTTTCATTTGTATTAAAAAGATCTACATCAAGTGCGCCACACATGATATAACCTGTTTCATTTGTAACAGCCATAAAATTAGTTTTTGGTAACTTTAACGTAACAGCAATAAACGTTTCGCCTTCGATTTGAATTGGGTTCATTTCAAGCACTGATCTAACCCTCCCATCCTTATTCTCATATCATTTCTCATTCATACGATATGAGAGACAGGCCAAAGACGTGAACCTATATTATGTCCAATTTTGCCTAAGCTTCCATGACAAAATATCGCGTAAAAATTCCGGCATAAAATATTTCTTTTTGCTTGATTTAGCAATGGCAGGAAACAAATAACCAAATGTGTACATATCAAGCGTTGCTAATGAATAAAGCTTTTCCTTTTCAAGTGGCTTTCCTAGTACCGTAATTGAACCATTTTCATCTAATTCAATCCCTGTAAATAACATCTTTCCAAGCACCTTGCCACGAAATCCAAAACCTTTTAACTCGAGATGAGTCAACTCACGTGATCGTGAACGGTGAACCGTCTCCTCTAGCTCATCACCGGTTAGTTCCACTACACACGGATTTATCGGATGTGGACAGATTCGATGAATATCGCCTCTTGTTATAATCCCTTCATCCATTGAATCTAGCAGGACCCCTGCATTTAGCATTCCAATATCCTTTTCACACCATTCCGTTAGCGCATCACACAATAGCTGTCCTGCTTCCGTCTCTTCCTGCCAACTCACCGGTAAACGCCTAGGAAGATTGGCAACAGGTTCACTTAGTATTTTGTTTGTATTTTGTTGCATTTCAAGCAAAAGGTGATCTGTTTTCTCATCCTTTTGTTTATCCTTTAAATCTAACAGTATCGCCTCTTTCCGATACATACGATTGGTTTCATTATCAAATTCTATGTCGACACGCCCTAAGAATGCACCGTTTTTGCCAGCTTGAGCAATTAATGTATCGTTTATAAGAAGTCCATCTGGAAGTACATGATGAGTGTGAGCTCCTAAAATTACATCAATTCCTTGAATTTCATTTGCAATCATTTTATCTGTTTTTAAGCCTAGATGAGACATGACCACGACAATGTCAGACTTTTCCCGAAGCTCTGGTAAATTCTCTTTTAACACTTCTATTGGCGAACGTACTTGCCATCCTAATAATTCATAAAACTGAGTAAATGGTGCTGTTAAACCTATCATCCCTACTCGTAAGCCATTTGCCATCGTATGGACGACTGAGCGCTTCGCCCAACTTGGCTGGTCTCCATTCTCGTGAGTAAGGTTGGCCAGTACGACTTGGAACGTAGCATCGTCATATAGGGAGTCAAGCTGATCTTTTGAAAAAGTAATCCCTTCATTATTACCAATTGTTGCGTAATCTGCTTTTACTTCATTCAGCAGTTCGATATTCCCTCTTCCAAACAATGCTTCAGTAATCGGATTGACCCGGTCAGCATGATCACCCAACTCTAAATAGAGTGTCTGTTCATCTCTTTCTGCTTTAATATAGGCCACGATTTGAGACCAATAATCAAAACAGCTATGTATATCGTTTGAATGAAAAATTGTGAATCGCTCGATTGCCAAAGTTTACGCCTCCCACTATCATTTTAAACCGGTGTTATGCCTTCATAAATTAACCTGAATGCGATCAAAACTAAAACGATACGAAGGACAAACATGAGTCTATTACTAGATAGCCTCCGACTTATTGCCGCTCCAAGCGTCCCACCAATCCAAGCACCTGGTATTAAAGCAAATGCATACATCCAGTTGACATTTCCTAATGAAATATGTGAAATCGACCCAACAATAGCCGATAGTAAAATAATAAACATCGATGTTGCCACCGCAATATGTGGGGGGAAATACCATAAAATAACCATCGCAGGAACCATTAACGATCCCCCACCAATTCCAAATAAACCTGATAACATTCCTACAATAAAGGAAAGGGTTAGTACTGGCAACACCCTATAGCCATACATATGTACAATTCCGTTATCATCTTTATAAGATCTTCTAATTCCTTTTATCTCGTGCTTTCTTGGGGTTAAACGATTGCGAATCAATAAAATAAAAGAAACAAATAATATAAAAATGCCTAAATAAATTTGAAAAGAGTTTGCTTCCACTCCTCTATTTAACCAAGCTCCTACTACTGCTCCTGGACCACTTGCACTAAAGAAAAGCAAACCACTTTTATAATCTACCTTATTTTGCTTAAGATACGCAATTGTTGCCGATACACCAGTAAAAATCATTATAAGAAGCGATGTTCCAACAGCAACTTGTGGAGATATATCGAGAATGGAAAGATTATCTAGTATCAGCAATGCTGGTACGACGACAATTCCACCACCAAGTCCCATCAAACTTCCTAATGTTCCACCGAAAAGACCAACAACAATTAATATTAGCCACACCATTCTTTCACCTGATTTCTTTCTACTAGAGTCATAGCCAAAAGGGAAAAAGGTGACCTTTTGGCTTTCAAAGATGTTCTTCTTCTCTCGTCGAGCGCTTTTTGAGAACTTCACTCAAATAGCTTTAAACCCTTTCGACGGCTTCGCTCATTGCTGCGAGTCATAGCCAAAAGGGAAAACCGTCCTTTTGGCTTTCTCAGATGTGCGCAATGGCTTCTCTCGTCGAGCGCTTTTTGAGAACTTCACTCAAATAGCTTTAAACCCTTTCGACGGCTTCGCTCATTGCTGCGAGTCATAGCCAAAAGGGAAAACCGTCCTTTTGGCTATGACTCTAAAATAAATTTAGTTGTCTGGGGGCTAGGTTGTTGTATTCTATTCCTAGTATGTTTATTAATTGTTTTGCATTATGAGCTGCATCTCCACCGGAGTTGTTGTTGAATACTATGAATAGATCTCTGGTATGTGAGACGAGTTTTCCGATGTTTTTTTGCCATTCTTTTAGTTCCGTTTCATTATATTTATACAAATAACGGACATCTCGCCACGTTCCATCTCCGGGATCATTCCAACCATGAATATTACGTCCATGAAATCGAATCAACGTTTTCTCCGGATGCGTTGACTCTAATACAGTAGGGATCGAGCGTGCTCCTGCTTGTGGCTCATCGCATATGCTGTGAATCCACCCTTCTTCTTTCATAAATTGAATCGTTTTTTCTTGCATTTTCCCGTCAAACCAGGAGGAATGACGAAATTCTAAAGCTACAGGATACCCTTGCAATTGTTCCTTTACATAGCGAATCCATCGAACATGTTCTCTTTTGCAATCAAACCATGGTGGAAACTGACAAAGAATCATTGCTAATTTATTAGTCCTTAGTAGTGGTTCTAGTGATAAACGAAAAGCATCAAACATCTCTTCTTTTGAGTTGAACGGTGCATATCCACGCTGGTGCCCCGTCATGCCTTGATATGCTTTTACAACAAACTGAAAGCTTGTAGGTGTTTCGCTTACCCACTTCTCCATATTTCGTATTGGTTGAACTGCATAAAAAGATGCGTCAAGTTCTACAATTGGAAAATGGCCCGCATAGATTTCTAGCTTTGATTGCCTACTCGATGTGGTATATAACTCATCATGATCCCCCCAACCGGCTAAGCCAATGTAGATCATTATCCGTTACAACTCCTTTTCCATTTATCTTTTATAGAACAACTGACTGTAATATGATTTAACAGAATCATCATTATCGTTGAGTTTTCATAAATTCTTACCGTTTCAATAATATCATGAAATCTTCCCTTTTTCCGAGTAACTAATCTCATTTATTGTTAAGTTGCGACCTGCACCATATCCAGCTAGAGTCATTGAAATAACAATGACACAAAATAGAACTAACGGTATTGTTTCTGACTTAGTTGCATCTAGTATAAAGCCTATTAAAATTGGCCCCACTGCTGCTAAAAGATACCCTATCGATTGAGCCATCCCTGAGAGTTCAGCTGCCTCACGAGGGTTTGCTGTTCGCAGGCCTATTAATGTTAAAGCCAAACTAATTGAGGCACCCTGAGCAAGACCCATCAATATTATACTAGTAGTTATTAGAAGGAGACCTCCATCAAAAAGCAATCCGAAGATTCCGGAAAAATATAGGACCCCTATAACCAACATAATCCCTTTTTGATGTTGAAAACGATCTGCTAGTACCGGGGTCAAAAAGGTCATTGGTATTGAAGCTAATTGCATAAGCGAGACCAGCCATCCAGCAGTTGCAAGAGTTAATCCATTGTTATAGAGAATCTCCGGCAACCAAGCAATCATACAATAGTAGATAAAAGACTGTAAGCCTGTAAAAAGGGTTACTTGCCAAGCAAGCATCGAGCGCCATACTCCTGTTTTCGGTAAATAGATCTTCTGTACCCCTGTCTCTTGATCTCTAAGTTGAGGAAGCCACAAAAGAAATGCTGCCATTGCTAATAGTGACCAAATTAACAGTGTCTTTTGCCATCCGAAATTTAACCCTTCTGCTAGTGGAATACTCAATGCTGTTCCTGTTGCAGCAAAAATAGACATACAGCTTGTATACATACCTGTCATTAATCCAATTTTTCCTGGGTATTTCTTTTTAATGATGCTTGGCAACAAAACATTGGCTACTGCTATTCCCATTCCGACAAATGCCGTTCCTACAAACAACGTACTAATTACACCGGTTGAGCGTAATAAAATACCAATAAATAAAGCGAGTAAGCCTGCCATCACCACTCTCTCACTTCCAAACCGGTTTCCTAGCTTAGGAGCAAGAAACGAAAAAAAGGCAAAAGATAATAGAGGCAGAGTTGTAATAAAACCAGCTAATACATTTGAAATGCCAAGATCAGCCCTTATCGAACCAATTAAAGGACCAATCGCTGTTATTGCAGGTCGTAAATTAAAAGAAACAAAAATGATACCGATTATAAATAACACATGCTTTGTCCTATTAGCTTTCGATTGGACAATTGAGTTATATACCATGTCGACCTAGCTCCTATTCTCCAACTCTCTTCTTATATATATGTCCATCATAAACGCAAAAGAGGATAGATGGAAGCAACTTAGCTCTTATCTATCCAAAAATTTTTAATATTCAGTTGTTATAATAGGTGAGCCAATTGTTATATCAACTTTCTCCTGCTCTTTCTTTTCCCTAACTCCAATTTGTAAATTTATGTTCTCCAACTGGTTAATTGCAATTTCCGAATTCCAATTATGATTATAGGCAGAAAGTGAAGCAAATTGCTCCTCCTCTAATCCTTCCTTGACCACACCGGAAAACTCCTCTACTAGCTCATAAGCAACATCTATTACCTTTTCCTCTTTATCATAACCTTTTGACCCTCTAACTGTGAAATAAATCATTTCATTTTCAAGCTTATTTGATAAATGCTTGATCACGTTTTGATTCCATTCTTCCCCAATAACTTGATGTGTAAGGCTCATTACCTCTTGACCAAAATGTTCATAAGATGTGAACACGATTCTTTCTTCTAAACCGTTAGTAGTATTATATTTTGTTCCTACTAGTTTCACCTGAAGACCGTGAGTTACTTCTTCCTCAGTCCAGTCAAAGCTAGCATTCTCTTTTTTAATACTGTCAATCATTTCATTTAACTCATTTGCATCCCTTACAATTATGTTATCTTGTTTCGAATATGCTGACCAAGTATTCACAGTAATCCCTTTCTCAGTCGCAACTTTTATCATATCAATTAGTTCGCTAAAACGTTTCTCATTTCCACTTGCATATTGGATAGAATATAAAACAAATACAAGCGAAAGTAACACGCTATATATAAATATATTTTTCTTCATTCCCCTCACCTCACTAGCATCATTACCAGATTACTAGAGAAGTATACATAATACGTTCATGACAAATTAATTTAATAGATTAGTCTGCTCTATGAGTCCTTATTTTGCTTGTTTTCCTTCTTTCATGGCTTCAGTGCGACTCTCTGACACCCTCCCCTGCTCGTTTTCCCTCTTTCATGACTTCAGTGCGACTCTCTGACACCCTCCCCTGCTCGTTTTCCTTCTTTCATGGCTTCAGTGTGACTCTCTGACACCCTATCCTCCTCGTTTTCCTTCTTTCATGGCTTCAGTGTGACTCTCTGACACCCTATCCTGCTCGTTTTCCCTTTTTCATGGCTTCTACCACATTATCTTGTTCATTTCCACTCCCATTTGAGTCCCCATAGTGGCCAAGTTTTTAGCATAAATCAACAAAAAGCGAATCCCTTAAAAAGGATTCGCTTTTTATGCATATATAAATTAACCAATAGAACCTTCCATCTCGAACTTGATTAGACGGTTCATTTCAACAGCATACTCCATTGGAAGTTCTTTCGTAAATGGTTCGATGAAGCCCATTACGATCATTTCTGTTGCTTCTTGCTCAGAAATACCACGGCTCATTAAGTAGAAGAGTTGATCCTCAGATACTTTTGAAACCGTTGCTTCGTGTTCTAGAGTAATGTTGTTATTTAAAATTTCATTGTATGGAATTGTGTCAGATGTTGACTCGTTATCCATAATCAACGTATCACACTCGATCTTCGACTTTGATCCCTCTGATTTACGGCCAAAGTGGCAGATACCACGATATGTTACTTTCCCACCGTGTTTTGAGATTGACTTCGATACAATCGTTGATGAACAGTTTGGTGCTAAGTGATGTACTTTCGCTCCAGCATCTTGGTGCTGACCTTTACCTGCGATAGCGATTGAAAGAATCGTACCTTTTGCACCTTCACCACGCATAACAACAGCTGGGTATTTCATCGTTAATTTTGAACCGATGTTTCCATCTACCCATTCCATTGTTGCACCAGCATCTGCAACTGCACGCTTTGTAACTAGGTTAAAGATGTTTGGAGCCCAGTTTTGGATTGTTGTATAACGGCAATATGCATCTTTTTTAACAATGATCTCAACAACCGCACTGTGTAGTGAGTTCGTTGAGTAAACTGGTGCAGTACACCCTTCAACATAGTGAACAGAGCTATCTTCATCAGCGATAATTAACGTACGCTCAAATTGCCCCATGTTTTCAGAGTTAATACGGAAATAAGCTTGTAGTGGCGTATCCGTTTTAACACCTTTTGGTACGTAGATAAATGATCCACCAGACCAAACAGCAGAGTTCAATGCTGCGAACTTATTGTCAGTTGGAGGAATGATCGTTCCAAAGTGCTCTCTGAAAATCTCTTCATGCTCTTTTAACGCAGTATCAGTATCTGTGAATAGAATACCTAACTCTGTTAGATCTTCCTTCATATTGTGATAAACAACTTCTGATTCATATTGTGCAGAAACCCCTGCTAAATATTTTTGCTCAGCTTCCGGGATCCCAAGCTTATCAAATGTGTTTTTGATTTCTTCCGGTACTTCATCCCAAGATTTCTCTGACTTCTCTGATGGTTTAACATAGTATGTGATGTCATCAAAGTTTAATTCAGCTAAATCTCCACCCCATTGTGGCATTGGCATTTTATAAAATTGTTCTAATGATTTTAAACGGAAGTCTAACATCCATTGTGGTTCATCTTTCATACGTGAGATTTCTTCAACGATTTCTTTCGTTAATCCACGCTTCGAACGGAAAATCGACACATCTTTGTCTGAGAACCCATACTGATATTCTCCGATTTCAGGCATTTTTTTCGCCATTGTGAAAGCCTCCTCTATAGTTGTGTAGGTGCTAATTAGCCCGTTAGATCGACTTTTCATTGACACATCTACACATATTGCTACTCAAGTTTTCTAACTGAAAACTCTTTACTCCTTGTCGTTAATACCTTTTTCCATTGCCTTCCATGCTAGGGTTGCGCACTTAATACGAGCAGGAAATTTCGCTACGCCTTGCAGAGCTTCAATATCACCTAAATCAAAACGCTCATCATCATAGTCTTTTCCAAGCATCATATCAGAAAAAATGTTAGACATCTCAATAGCTTCATCCAATTTCAAGCCTTTAATCGCTTGAGTCATCATTGAAGCGGAAGCTAAGCTAATTGAACATCCTTCTCCAACAAATTTAGCATCTGTAACTTTATCATCTTCAACTTGCAATTGAAGTTGAATCCGATCCCCACATGTTGGGTTATTCATATTTACAGTAACCGTATCTCCATCAAATTCCCCTTTGTTACGAGGGTTTTTGTAATGATCCATAATTACCTGTCTATAGAGTGTATCTAAATTAGAAGACATCGCCAAAGTACTCCTTTGTTTTTACTAGTCCAGTGACAAGTGCATCAACGTCCTCTTTCGTGTTGTATAAATAGAAGCTAGCACGAGCTGTTGCAGTAACATCAAGCCATTTCATTAGTGGCTGTGCACAGTGATGGCCCGCACGGACAGCAATTCCTTCAGCATCTAGTACGGTTGCAACATCATGAGGATGAACATCATCTAAGTTGAATGTTACAACACCAGCGCGCTTTTTCGGTCCAAAAATCGTTAAACCATCAATTTCTGCTAACCGCTCGATTGCATACTCTGCAAGTTCGTGCTCATGTTTTAAAATATTGTCTACGCCAACCTCTTCTAAGAAGTCTATGGCTGCACCTAGTCCAATAGCACCAGCAATTATTGGTGTTCCACCTTCAAACTTCCAAGGCAACTCTTTCCAAGTTGAATCTTGTAGCCCAACAAAATCAATCATTTCCCCACCAAACTCAATAGGCTCCATCTTTTCAAGTAGATGTTTCTTACCATAAAGAGCGCCAATTCCAGTTGGGCCTCCCATTTTATGACCGGAAAATGCGAAGAAGTCGCAATCAAGATCTTGCACATCAACTTTCATATGTGGTGTACTTTGGGCTCCATCAACAACCATGATAGCACCATTTTTATGCGCAATTTCTGCAATTTCTTTGATAGGATTAATGGTTCCAAGCACATTCGATACATGCATCACTGAAACAATTTTCGTTTTTTCTGTAATTGTTTTCTCTACTTCAGCCAAATCTAATGTACCATCAGGTTGTAGTGGGAAATATTTCAACGTTGCTCCCGTCTGCTTAGCAACTTGCTGCCATGGAATGATGTTACTGTGATGCTCCATCATGGAAATTACAATTTCATCGCCTTCTGTTAAGTTATCACGAGCATAACTTGATGCAACTAAATTTAATGCAGTCGTTGTACCACGCGTAAAGATAATTTCTTCGATGGAGTTAGCACCAATAAAGTTACGAACTTTTTCACGTGCCCCTTCATATCCATCTGTAGCTAATGTTCCAAGTGTATGAACCCCGCGATGAACATTTGAATTATAGCGACGATAGTAGTCATCAATTGCTTCAATGACTTTCAGTGGTTTCTGCGATGTAGCCGCACTATCCAAATAGACAAGCGGATTTCCGTTTACATTTTGATCAAGAATCGGAAACTGCTTTTTTATCTCTTTGGCATCCATTAGCGAACTTTCCCTTCAATTGCCTCACGCAAACGCTCCTTAACCGAGTCGATCGGAAGCTGCTCAACAACAGGCGCTAAGAAACCATGAATGACTAGACGTTCTGCTTCTTTACGCGAAATACCTCTACTCATTAAATAGAACATTTGCAATGGATCTACTTGACCAACTGAAGCTGCGTGACCTGCTGTTACATCATCTTCATCAATTAAAAGAATTGGGTTCGCATCTCCACGAGCCTTTTCACTTAACATTAGAACACGTTCAGTTTGAACACCATTTGATTTTGTTGCACCATGTTCAATTTTTGTGATACCGTTAAAGATCGCAGTTGCTGATTCACGCATTACCCCATGCTTTAAGATATGCCCTTCAGAATGCTTCCCGTGATGGAAGATTTGCGTTGTAAAGTTTTGCTTCTGATCTCCACGTCCAATTGATACAGTCTTCGTATCAGCCCATGAACCGTCACCTACAAGATGTGTAGTGTTTTCGGACACAGTGTTACCGTCATTCATTTGACCAAGAGCCCAATCAACACGAGCATCCTTATCAACATGAGCACGGCGAACGACATATGTTGTTACATTACTTTCAACGTTGTCAACAGCACCGAATGCCACTTTTGCATTTGCTTTTGCATATACTTCTGCCACTATATTTAGAGCAGCTTCACTCTCAACCTTAGAAGCATAGTTTTCCACATAAGTAACTGAACTATTTTCTTCGGCTACGACGATCACATGGTTAGATAGGATCGACTCAGGTGTCTCAAGTGAAAACACTGCTTGTAGTGGTACTTCTACTTGAACGTTTTTCGGCACATAAATGAATACTCCTCCATTTAGAAGTGCTGCGTGCAAACCAATCAGTCTATTTTCTTGAGCCTTAACTGCCTCACCAAAGAAATATGGCTTCACAAGATCAGCATGCTTTTCTAGAGCTGTTTGAATATCTGTAAAAATAACGCCTTTTTCTGCCAATTCAGCATTAGTCTTTGCATACACCGCAGAAGTATCTTGCTGTACGTACAAGTTCTGTTCAGCTGTTTCTTCACCAATAAGTGCTTGAAGCATTTCCGGCAAAGCTTTTACAGATGTCGCTTTTGGCTTCTGATTCATATCAAAACGACTTTGCGCAAATGTCCACTTATCAATTTTAGTCTTCTCTGGTTTAGGAAGCTCAGCTGTTTCAGATATCTCTAAGCCCTTTAGACGAATGTCGCGTACCCAATCAGGTTCATTGCGCCCATTCGAGAATGATTCAATTTGTTCTTTATCGAACAATCCTTTTGTCTCGACTGACATACATTACCCACCCTTTACTTTTTTACTACTCGCTCC
The DNA here is from genome assembly GCF_056619965.1 of Halalkalibacter sp. HAAS-P014. Taxonomy (NCBI): domain Bacteria; kingdom Bacillati; phylum Bacillota; class Bacilli; order Caryophanales; family Bacillaceae; genus Halalkalibacter; species Halalkalibacter sp. HAAS-P014. Next base: position 81,543 of record NZ_JBWQTV010000007.1, read on the forward strand.
GTGCGAGGTTATATCTTCATTCCAACTAATTCGATTATTAATTATGCTTCCTGGTTCGCTTCTACACGCTCGTCTTCGATGCCAAGCTCTTGTTTGATCCAGTCATAACCTTCTGCTTCAAGGCGGCTAGCAAGTTCAGCTCCACCAGATTTCACAATACGCCCTTGCATCATAACATGTACTTTGTCAGGAGTGATGTAGTCAAGTAAACGTTGGTAGTGAGTAATAATTAAGCAACCAAAATTCTCGCTTCTCATTTCATTAACACCTTGTGAAACGACTTTTAGAGCATCGATATCTAAACCTGAATCAATCTCATCAAGAATAGCAATTTTTGGCTCAAGCATTAATAATTGAAGGATTTCATTACGTTTTTTCTCTCCACCAGAGAAGCCTTCGTTTAGGTAACGATGAGAGAAAGAATCGTCCATATCAAGAAGCTCCATTTTTTTATCTAGTTGACGGATAAATTTCATTAAAGAAATTTCATCGCCTTCTTCACGTTTAGAATTAATAGCAGAACGAAGGAAGTCAGAATTCGTAATTCCACTAATCTCACTTGGATATTGCATTGCTAAGAAGATTCCTGCTTGTGCACGCTCGTCCACTTCCATCTCGAGCACATCTTCTCCATCGATTGTTACTGACCCACTAGTAATTTCATATTTAGGATGACCCATAATAGCAGAAGCTAATGTAGATTTACCTGTTCCGTTCGGTCCCATGATCGCGTGGAATTCTCCACCTTTTATTTCAAGGTTGAAATCCTTTAAGATTTCTTTTCCTTCAACTGATACGTTTAGATTTTCAATCTTTAGGTATGGTACTGACATTTACAATGACCTCCAATTTATTTTGCTTTATCTATGGGACAAAGCTTGCTATTTTTTGTAATAGTTTTATTCTCAATCTATTCTCATTACAATCTTATACTAAATCTATTATAAGTTCAAGGAGTCTGAACCAATAAAACACTATAAACGTAGTGTTAATTTTTTGTTCTATTTTCGAGCCTTACTCCGACTAAAAAAAACTCCAGTTCAACAATATAATAATAAAAAAAGTATAACTTTCATCAGGATTATCGCTTATCTGTTATCTTTCCTTCAACAGACCAATGTATGTATAGACGCAAAACTATTTCTAAACCTTATTTGACGGGAAAAAGAGCAGTGCCTTAGCACTGCTCTTTTTCATTTTATCATAATTTTTTGCAATTTAGTTGAATTGAGCAGCAAATTTTTTACTTGCTTGATAGTCCTTTTCACGCTCTTTTTCAACCTCAATGCGTTTTTCTAGATTCCGATTGTATTCTGCATAACTTGTTCCGTGAGATTGTTGCATTGCCTTTTCCATTTCACCATTATACTGATGTTTTAACGAATGGATAATGATCAACCCTTTCTCGATTTGTCAGTATAAATCGTACCATATTCAGAAAATTAAACCAACGCTGAAAAATCGAGAGGATTCGCGATAATCATACATGAGCTATGATTATGTATGGTCAGAAAATGTTCCAATACAAATTCTCTGGATTACTACTTATTAGAGCTTCTCTTATTGAATATTAGAGCTATTGTTACCTCCAAGCTCCGAAATACATTCTTGAACAAGCGTTACAGCTTGACTCATTGCTGCACCACCACCAAATGCTGCTGTTACTCCAACCGTTTCTAAAATTTCCTCTTCTGTACAGCCTTGGTCGAGGCATCCCTTAGCATGATAAATGATACAGTATTCATCTTGAGAATAGACGCTGATTCCTAAAGCAATCATTTGCTTTTCTTTTTTCGAAAGGCTTCCTTCTGCAAAGCACTCTTCTGTAAAAGCATTATATTTCTTTGCTATTTTAGGCATTTTTTGTGTGAAATTTCCGAGTCCTTGCTTGTACTCTTGAAGCGCCGTTTCAATTGGGTTGTTTTGTTGTTGGTCCATAAATAGTTCCTCCCATTATCTTAATTGTGCAACGTTAGTATTCGTATGGATTCAGTACTTTATACAGTAGAAAGCATTGATTTTCACGCAACTATGATGGCAAAGAAAAAGCCGCAGAGTGAAATTCCTCTGCAGCTTTACGATTACTTATTAATTTGTTAACGGGATTACTGCTCCGTTATATGTTTCAATAATAAATTCTTGAACTTCTTCAGATTGAAGGATTTCGACTAATTTTAAAACCTCAGGACGAGTTTCATCTTCAGAGCGAACAACAATTAAGTTAGGCTGAAGAACATCATCACCTTCAAACGCGATACCATATTTTTCGATATCTACGCCACCTTCAAGTGCATAGTTCGTGTTGATCACAACAGCATCACCTTCACCAGCTTCAAAAGATGGTGCTAACATTCTTGCTTCCACTTGAGGATCACCAAATTGAAGGTTTTTCGGGTTTGAGCTAATGTCATCGATAGTAGCTAATTGACCTTCTTCAACATCAAGCTCAATAATTCCGTAGTGTTCAAAGATCGGCAGAATACGGCCGTGATCACTAATAGAGTCACTCATTACGATACTTGCACCTTCTGGAAGATCTTCTAAGCTCTCAAACTCTTGTGAATAAACACCGATTGGCTCAGCGTGAATTGCTCCAACACTTACAAAGTCATAATCATTTTCTTCTATTTGCATTGCTAGATAGCCAGGTGTTTGGAAGTAGTTCACGTCAATTTCTTCATCACGAAGGGCTTGGTTTGGCAAAATGTAATCTTGGAATGTCACGATATCAAGATCAATGCCTTCTTCTTCAAGCAATGGTGCCGCAAATTCAAGAACTTCTGTATGAGGTACAGCAGAAGCGCCAACTACTAATTTCGTTAGTTCTTCTTGACCTGCCTCTTCTTCTCCCGCTTGTTCTTGCGTTTCTTCCTCTGTTGCTCCACCACATGCTACTAATGATACTGATAGTGCAGCTGCACCAATCACACTCAAAAACTTTTTCATTGTTAAATCCCCCTTGTTATCGTTTATCTGTTTTATTTGTAAAATAGTCACCTATCCATTGAATCATGAAAACAATCAACAGGATGACAATTGTAGCAACAAACGTAATTTGACTATTGTTTCGTTGGAAGCCCTCTAAGTACGCAAAATGCCCAAGCCCCCCGGCACCGATCACACCTGCCATTGCTGTGTAACTTACCAAGGCAATCGATGTAACGGTAATCCCCGAAATTAATGCCGGCAGCGATTCAGGGATTAACACTTTGCGTATAATGTCCCAATTGCTCGCTCCCATCGCTTGAGACGCCTCGATCACACCTTTATCAATTTCACGAAGCGCAATCTCGACCATTCTTGCATAGAATGGCGCAGCTCCAATAATTAAAGCCGGCAAGGCGGCATTTGCTCCTAGCATTGAACCGACAAGCATCCGTGTAAAAGGTATTAATAATACAATTAATATAATAAAAGGAATGGACCTAAACACGTTCACGATAAAACTGAATATCCCGTTTACGAACGCATTTTCCCAAAGGTTCCCCTTACTTGTTAAATACAAAATCATTCCGAGAATGAGACCGAGAATGAACGTCGCAGCAACGGATATACTGGTCATATAAAGCGTTTCAACAGTGGCTTCCCACAACTTATCCCACTTTACATCTCCTAACCATTGATCAATCATGGACGATCACCTCCACTTCGACTTCTTTATTTCGAATAAAAGTAATCGCCTTTTGAATCTCATCTCTTTCACCATTTAATGCGACAAATAAAGTCCCGTAGGAGCCTTCTTGAATTTTCGTGATTTTCCCTTGAACAATATTTACCTCAATATCAAACTGACGAATCAATTGGGTTATCAATGGTCGTTCAGCTTCTTGACCAACAAAGGTTAATTGAACGATTTCCCCTTCAGGATGTTCAGTAAGCATTTGTGTAATCGCGTCGACTGTCTCTTCAGGTTCAGTAATTTGTTTGACAAACTCTTTAGTCATATTCTCCTTTGGCCTACGGAATACATCAAGTACAGGCCCTTTTTCAACAACTTTACCTGCTTCCATGACAGCTACTTGATGGCAAATCTTGCGAATCACATGCATTTCATGTGTAATCAAAATAATCGTCAATCCTAACTTTTCATTGATATCAACAAGCAAATCTAATATGGAATCGGTTGTTTTCGGATCAAGAGCAGATGTCGCTTCATCACAAAGCAACACCTTTGGATTATTAGCAAGAGCTCTAGCTATCCCAACTCGCTGCTTTTGCCCACCACTTAATTGTGACGGATAACTATCTCCTCTGCCTTTTAGGCCAACAAGTTCAATCAGATCATCCACTCGCTTTGTGCGCTCTGCCTTTTTCACTCCAGCAATCTCAAGAGGAAAAGCAATATTTTCGCGAACAGTTCGTGACCAAAGTAAATTAAAATGTTGGAAAATCATACCGATCTCTTGACGCGCCTTTCTTAGCTCTTTTGGATTGAGCTTCGATAGCGTTCGGCCTGCAACCTTCACATCCCCTTCAGATGGACGTTCGAGCATATTAAGCATGCGAATCAGTGTACTTTTCCCTGCACCACTATACCCGATGATCCCATATATTTCGCCTTCTTCTATCGTTAAATCAATTCCATTTACTGCAGTAACCGGACCGTCCTTCGTCTTGAATACTTTTCGGATGCCACTTAATGAAATCATCATTTCATCCCTTCTTTCCTCATCGCCGTTTCCCCTAAAACAACGCATACTTACCAGATATGAGAACTCAGCTTTATACCCGTAAAATATATAAATAAAAAACCTTCCTGCTCGTTATGACAGAAAGGTATAGATTACACTTTCTCTCATCTATCAAAGCTCATGCTTTGCAGGATTTAGCACCTTCTTAGATTCGAAAATCTAACGGTTGCCGGGCATCTTCGGGCCAGTCCCTCCGCCACTCTGGATAAGAGTCTATTAAATTACATTACTTAATTTCTCTAACATTGAGAGAATCATAGCATGCGTAAAAAATAGTGTCAACTGAAAAAGTAACATTGCTATAATATAATTTTTGTATTCTTTTGAATCTTTTCCATATAAATGGTTGTTTTGTCAATAGCCTTCTATTTCGAACACCTTAAGTGAGTTATTGTAAAATAACTTACTAGCAAAAAATACCTTTTCAACTAAAAAAGTTGGCTTAGAGTAAAGATCTTACTCTAGCCAACTAACGACTAACACCAACCTTGGTCACAATCTTCTACATAAGATTTCACTTGTCTTGGGTTTTCTTGCTCATAGCGAAAAACTTTATCATTTTCAAATTCAAATCCCTCTGCCATTTCATGCTGGAAGCCTTGATTTGTTTCAATCACCTTCCCAACTTGAGCATTGCCCAAGTACAAGTTCATATGCCCATTTTCGTACTTTCCTTTTACTCTGCTTGTAACATCGACACGTGTAAGACTCATTCTTTGCAACCTCCCTTAAGCAGAAGTTACTTTTATCATTCCCACGTGCTTATTTAATGAAACATTGAAGTGACTCCTATAATAGGGGATGTTTCCCTCTTATAGAAGAAAAATCCCCAATAGGCAAATGCAGCCTATTCGATGATGCTTTGGCAATGGCTTCTCTCGCTGCGCGTCTCGATGGGACCCCCCCCATCGAGACTTAAGGTCTTTGCACCGGCTTCGCTCATTGCTTCGAAAAATCCCCAATAGGCAAATGCGGCCTATTGGGGATTTTTCTCTAGTCTTCTTCTTTAGTCATTTCTTCGTATTGTTCTGCTGTCATTAGTTGATCGATTTCGCTTGAGTTGCTTGGCTCGACTACGATCATCCAAGCTTTTTCGTATGGAGATTCGTTTACAAACTCTGGAGAGTCATCGAGGTCTTCGTTTACTTCTACCACTTTACCACTTACTGGTGCGTATAGTTCAGAAACGGTTTTTACAGATTCTACACTGCCAAATGGCTCGTCCGCTTCGATTTCGTCGCCTACTTCTGGTAATTCAACAAAAACGATATCTCCAAGTTCAGATTGAGCAAAATCCGTAATTCCGATACGAACTTTTTCTCCTTCTGTTTTTACCCATTCGTGCTCTTCTGAATACTTTAATTCTTTCGGTAGGTTACTCATTTAAAATTCCTCCATCTCTATTACAAATTTACTATATTATACCTGCTTTTCCATTGAAAACACAAACCTTTAATTCCATGTTTCTTCAAATTGTTCTTCTTTAAATCCGACGGTCACCTTTGTACCATCAGTCGTAATCGGTCTTTTAATTAACATTCCATCTGATGAAAGCAACTCAAGAGCTTCATCCTCTGACATCTCTTTTACTTTGTCTTTTAATCCAAGTTCACGATACTTTTTTCCACTTGTATTAAAAAACTTTTTCACTTCTAGTCCACTTTTTTCATAAAGGTCACGCAGATCATTCTTAGATGGTGGTTGTTCAACGATATGTATAGCGTTTACTTCAATTCCCTTATCAGCAAACCATTTTTTAGCTTTTCTACAAGTACCACATTTCGGGTATTCATAAAATGTTATCGCCATTCGTTCCCCCTCCTTTCTCCCTCTACATTATTATATTTGAGACGAACCGGTATACATAAACAATGTATTACCCATTACGTCACTTCAAATAGGGGAACACTAATGAAACATACTACTAGCGCTTCCCTATTTGAATCAATTTTTATTATTGCTTATCTTCTTCATGATCACAATTATTTAGCTCAATGATTTGTTCTGTATCCCAAGTTGTTTGTAGGGCTTCATGCACAGAACCTGAATCAGTTGATTGTTCTATACCTGTTAATGGTGCTGTATAGCGTATTTTTTCTTCTTTCTTCATACGGATTCCTCCCTCCTTCTTGATAGGATGTGTTAGGAAGAAATAAATCATGTAAATACTTTCTTTGCTATTAAAACGACAAAGAAGCCCCAAATTGGGACTTCTTTGTACTGAGAGGAGTATGCTCCATAAGAAAGGAGTTTATTTAATTTTTGGGAATGAATCCCCAAAAAATATTAACAAATTAAACAACATAGCGCTTTTCTTCAAGGACCTTTTTGGCTATTTGACGTTTCTTCGCAATAACATTAATAGGAGTGTGACGTGTTAGTTTACGAAGAACTCCTAATAACATCCGTAATTTATCTCCCTCTTCCATTGCAACGATTGATTCTTTCGCATGGGCTTCAATGCGATTAAACGCTTCTTGACAGAACACTTCAGTCATTAATTGCTTTTGCTCAGCCTTTTTCAACCCTTCTTTATTAAACGCTTTTTCAGTTCGAACAATTGCTGATTCCATTGAATAGATCTCACTTACAATATCAGCAACATTGGAAAGTTGCTCTTGCTCTTGTTGAAGTTTTTCGGCATATTTCTGGACACCATTGCCTGCAACTAACAAAAAGATTTTCTTTGCCATACCGAGTAGGTATTTCTCTTGCTCAAGTGGTTCATCACCAATTTCTTGTGGCATTAACATCATAATTTCTTCTTGTAATGCTGTTGCCTTCTCAAGAAGTGGTAACTCACCTTTCATTGCTTTACGCATGATCGTTCCTGGTACTAAAAGACGGTTTATTTCATTAGTCCCTTCAAAAATTCGATTAATACGTGAATCGCGATAGATTCGTTCTACTTCATATTCAGCCATAAATCCATAGCCCCCATGGATTTGTACGGCTTCATCAACAACATAATCCAGCGTTTCTGATCCGACGACTTTATTTAAAGAACATTCAATTGCGTATTCAGCAATGGCTTTTGCCACAGCGCGCCCATCCTTTTGCTCTTCTTCAGATAACCCTCCAAGACGACTTTCGAATAGACCACCAGTTCTATAAATAGAACTCTCTGCTGCATAGGTTGCAACTGCCATATTTGCAAGTTTTTCTTGAATAAGCGCAAACTTTGCGATTGGCGTTTTAAATTGCTTTCGCTCTGTTGCGTAGGTTGCTGCTAGCTCAAGTGCACGTTTGGCACTACCAACGCAACCAATCCCAAGCTTATAACGTCCTACATTTAGGATGTTAAAGGCTATCACATGACCTTTCCCTATTTCTCCAAGAACATTACTTACCGGCACATGTGCATCTTCAAGAATTAATGTTCTAGTTGACGATCCTTTAATCCCCATTTTCTTTTCTTCTGGTCCTGTAGAAACACCTTCAAATTCCTTTTCAACGATAAAAGCGGTGAATTTTTCACCATCAACCTGTGCATAAACAACGAACACATCTGCAAACGCTGAGTTTGTGATCCATTGCTTCTCCCCATTTAATACATAGTGTGTTCCAGCTTCATTTAGAACTGCTGTTGTTTTTGCACCTAAAGCATCTGAACCAGAACTGGGTTCAGTTAGAGCATAAGCGGCTATCTTCTCACCAGTTGCTAAGTCAGGGAGGTATTTTGATTTTTGCTCATGGTTGCCAAAGAAAACAATTGGTAAAGATCCGATTCCAACGTGAGCACCGTGACTAAGACCAAACGCCCCACCACGGACGAATTTTTCAGAAATTAGAGACGAACTAATTTTATCTAAACCTAAACCACCATATTCTTCTGGCACATCAGCACCGAGTAGACCGAGCTCTCCTGCGTCTTTTAATAATCTAATCGTATGGTCAAATTGATGCTGCTCAATTTCCTCAAGAACAGGTTCAACCTCATTAATAACAAACTCTTCTGTTGTTTTTCCGATCATCACTTGTTCATCTGTAAAATCTTCTGGTGTAAATAAAGCATCAGCCTCTATTTCCTCAACAAGGAAACTGCCACCTTTAACTACTTTGTCTTCTGTTTGACTCATCTTCCATTCCTCCCTTTTGTCGTTGTATTTATATCCCCACAACTCCTTTTAGCAAACTAACTCAAACACCCCAGCTGCGCCCATACCACCACCAATACACATTGTCACAACTCCAAATTGTTCATTACGGCGTTTCATTTCGTGTAGAAGAGAAAGTGTTAATTTCGTACCTGTGCAACCAAGTGGATGGCCTAGTGCAATTCCTCCACCATTGACATTTACTTTTTCATGATCAAGGTTAAGATGTCTCATCACTTGGATTGCTTGAGAAGCAAAGGCTTCATTTAATTCAAATAACCCGATATCAGAGAGCTCTAGTCCAGCTAGTTGCAACGCCTTTGGTATCGCTTCTATTGGTCCGATGCCCATTACTTCTGGCGCCACTCCCGCTACAGCAAACGAGCGAAACTTCAGCATTGGAGTTAATCCATTCGCGAGGGCCTCTTCTTTATCCATTACGAGAACCGATGCAGCACCGTCACTCATTTGTGATGCATTCCCTGCCGTTACACTTCCCTTTGGATGAAAAACCGGACGAAGCTTTGCTAACCCTTCTATTGAACTATCCTGACGCACTCCTTCGTCTTTATCGAAAATAAGCTGTTTCTCTATCAACTTATGGTCAGCTCCGATCGATCGTTGCGTGATGGGAACAGGAACAGTTTCATCTACAAAGCGTCCTGCTTTGATCGCAAGAGCTGCACGCTTATGACTTTCTACTGCAAACGCATCTTGGTCCTCTCGACTCACTTTGTAGCGACTCGCGACTTCTTCTGCCGTATGCCCCATGCCCATATAGTATTCAGGCTGCTCTTCTACAAGAGTTGGATTCGGTGCAATGACGTGGCCTCCCATTGGAATTAAACTCATTGACTCTGCACCACCGGCAATAATTGCTTTAGAGTGTCCAAGCATTATACGTTCTGCTCCATATGCAATGCTTTGCAAACCTGAAGAGCAGTATCGATTAATTGTAATTGCTGGGACCGTGTTCGGCATCCCAGCTAACGCCGATATATTTCGAGCCATATTCATCCCTTGTTCTGCTTCTGGCATCGAACAGCCAATTATGACATCATCAATTTTAGACGCATCAAAACCTCCTGCCCGCTTTAACGTTTCTCGAATCGTTATAGCCCCTAAATCATCTGGACGCGTATTGGCTAGCATACCTTTTTTGGCTTTTCCAACAGGAGTTCTAGCACCCGATACAATTACCGCTTCTCTCATTGATTTCCCTCCTATCAACGCACTAGTTACGAAGTGGTTTTCCTTTCGCTAACATGTGTTGCATGCGTTGTTGTGATTTCGGTTCGGCAATCAAACTTAAAAATGCTTCTCGTTCTAGATCAAGTAAATACTGTTCATCTACTAACGTACCTTTAGCGACTCTCCCCCCAGCAAGAACAAAAGCTAACTTTTCAGCGATTTTTAAATCATGATCTGATATCAATCCACCAAACTTCATGGATTTTGCGCCGAGTAGCATCGTGGCATATCCCGTTTCCCCAACAACTGGAATTTTCTTACGCTCAGGTGGTCGGTATCCTTTTTCAGTCAAATGTAGTACCTCTTTTTTCGCTTGATCAATTAGAAAATCACTATTGATGACAATGCCATCTCGTTCACCTAGGAAGCCGTTTTCTTTCGCTTCTTCAGCTGAGGTTGACACTTTTGCCATTGCGATCGTTTCGAACGTTTTGTTAGCAACAGCTTGAAGGTCCCCTCCACTTGATTTCTCCAAGTTACGAAGGTATAGCTCTTTGTTTCCTCCTCCACCGGGGATCACACCGACACCGACTTCAACTAAGCCGATATACGTTTCAAGTGATGCTTGAATACTCGCAGCTGGTAAACAAATTTCTGCTCCCCCACCTAAAGTCATTCCAAATGGTGCTGCTACAATTGGTTTTTGTGAGTAGCGTATATTGGCCATCGCTTGTTGAAAATGGCGAACCAGCATATCAATTTCAAAGAAGTTATCATCCTGAGCCTCAAATAAAATCATCATAAGATTTGCACCAACACAGAAGTTTTTCCCTTGATTGTTAATGACAAGCCCTTTGTAATTTTTTTCAACCTCATCTATTGATTTGTTCAACATTTGAATGACGTCTGCTCCGATGGAATTATTAGGTGAATGGAATTCAAGTAGTGCAACATCATTTCCTATATCAAGTAAAGAAGCACCAGCATTTTTCATAACAACATTGTTTGGCTTTAATGATTTTAAATGAACAATTTTTTCATTAACTTCTTTCTGTTTATATCTGCTATCATGGTAATATGAATCGCCTTTATAAAAACTTTCTTGACCGGATGCAAGCATTTCTTTTACCCAAGAAGGGACCGTTTCACCTTCAGCTTCGATACGCATAACCGATTCTTTGACACCAATCGCATCCCATGTTTCAAACGGACCGAGTTCCCAACCAAATCCCCATTTCATCGCTTGATCAATTGCTTGAATATCATTTGCAATTTCATAAGCCTTCTCGGCTGAGTAAAGAAGTACCGGTTTAAGTACATTCCAAATAAATTTACCTGCATCGTCATCAGAGTATGATAACGCTTTCAACTTGTCAGATAATTTTTTTGTTTGCTTTGCTTGCTCAATTGCTGGCGATGTTATTTTTTTCTTTTTTTGATATTCAAGGGTTTCGTAATTTACTTCGAGAATTTCACTGCCTTTTTGTCCTGTTTGTTTTAAATAAAAACCTTGCCCACTTTTACTCCCAATCCAGCCTTTCTCTGCCATCTCTTTCATGAATGCTGGTGGGGTAAATATCTCTTTTTCTTTTCCTTGCGTGACATTTTGAACATTGTTTGCAACGTGCAAGAACGTATCTAGGCCTACAACATCAAGAGTACGGAATGTTGCGCTTTTAGGCCGTCCCAATAATGGACCAGTTAAAGAGTCAACTTCTCCAACTGATAACCCGCTTTTGATCATTTCATCGACCGTCACGAGCAATCCATAGGTGCCGATTCGATTGGCGATAAAGTTCGGTGTATCTTTTCCTTCTACTACTCCTTTTCCAAGAACTTCTTCAGCGAATTTTTTCATGAAAGTGAGTATGTTTTCTGTTGTTTTATCTGATGGAATGATTTCTAATAACTTTAGATATCTGGGAGGATTAAAAAAGTGTGTACCTAAGAAGTGTGCCTGAAAATCATCTGATAGGCCTTCTGACATTTCTTTAATAGAAATACCCGAAGTGTTAGAGCTAACGATCGTTCCTTGTTTACGAACGGCATCAATTTTTTTTAAGAGGTCGCGTTTCACGTATAAATCTTCTACAATGACTTCAATAATCCAGTCAACATCTTCCAGCTTATTCAAATCATCTTCTAGATTTCCTGCTTCTATGTAAGAAGCTCGTGCCTTTGATGAAAGTGGTGCTGGCTTTTGCTTTTTCAGCTTTTGAATTGCAGTGGTGCTAAGGCGATTACGTACTGCCCTATCATCAAGCGAAAAACCTTTTGCCTTTTCTACTGTTGTTAATTTGGACGGCACAATATCGAGTAGTAAAGTTGGAATTCCGACATTCGCTAAATGAGCAGCAATCCCAGACCCCATCACACCAGAACCAATTACGGCAACTTTCCGTATAGAACGAGTCATAGTTCTCCCCCTTTTTGCGTAAGTACTATAATAGTAAACATTACCTTATCGGATCGACGAATGAATACTCATTCATTTCTAAAAACATCATAACGGATATTCCATAATTAAGCAAGAGATAATTCAGAAAATTTTAAATTCACTACAAAAAGGATGGGTTTTCCTTTTTGTAGTGAATTTAAGCGCTGTGCGTAGCCGGTGCCTTCTCTTTAGCTTTTCTGAGTGGGTTTCTCTGAAATGCGTGCAACGCGCGTACCCAGCGCAACCTTCCTCGCTTTAAGCTTCCCTTAGTAAGTAATTTTTGCGCTGCGCGTAGCGGTGCCTTCTCTTTAGCTTTTCTGAGTGGGTTTCTCTGAAATGCGTGCAACGCGCGTACCCAGCGCAACCTTCCTCGCTTTAAGCTTCCCTTAGTAAGTAATTTTTGCGCTGTGCGTAGCGGTGCCTTCTTTTTAGCTTTTCTGAGTGGGGTTCTCTGATAAGCGTGCAACGCGCGTAGCCAGCGCCAACTTTCCTCGCTTTAAGGCTTGCCTTTTGCTAAGTAATTTTAAAACTAACAGTTAATGGGTAACCATCCTACTTGTGTGTCACATAAAAAAGCTCCTTCCTTTTCACACTAGTAAAGTATCCGAATGACGGATACGTTGCGATTGCAACATCCAAAGGAGGGTATATAATGGATCAACAACAAATGACAGGAATGCAAAACCAACAACAAATGGGTGGGCAACAAAATCAACAGGTACTTTATCAAACACCACCTGCAGTAATCACTACAAAAGACCACCTATATTTAAACGATATGCTTTCATGGAATCTGCTTGCAATGAAAAAAGCACATTTCTTTGCTGAGCAGTGCCAAGATCAAGAAATCAAAGCATTGCTTAACAAAACAGGTCAAATGCATCAACGCCATTATCAAAAGATCCTTAGTCACTTAAAAACGACTGAGCAACAACAATCCATTCCAATGCAGTAAAAAAGTATAGATGTTTCACCATCTATTCTTAACACTTTAGGAGGTATTTGCACATGAACCAGAACCAGCAATCAAAGAAAATTCAAAACCCTGAGATGCAAGTTCCGAAAACTCCACAAATGAATGACCGTGATTTTATAAACGATATTTTATCTTGTGCAAAAAGCATGACTAACAACTATAGTGTTGCATTAAATGAAATGAGTCATGATCAACTTTATCAAGACATTTCGCAAATTTTTAACGAAACGCAAAATTGTCAACGTGAATTATATAACACCATGTTCCGTAAAGGATTTTACGGAGTTGAAGCCGATGATCAGCAAAAGCTTGATCAATCGTATCAACAGTTTTCAGGTTATAGTACACAATTTCCTTACCAGCAATAAACGGCAGCGACCTCCTAAATTTAGGAGGTCGCGTTCTTATTCTATACAAGGGACCCCTTAATAGGAATCTGACCCTCTTCGCTCGATTTGTCTGTTACTTTTTGTAGCTCTTCACCTAATTCTGCTAGCGCACTTGCAATGTTTTGCAAGGTTTCTACGGTTGCCAATTTTTGCTCAGAAGCACTGGCAATGCTTTCACTATTCGATTGCGATGTTTTCGTAATTTCTGTCATGCCTGATACTGAAAAAAGCAACCCAATTCTATTGTGAATTGGACTGCTGTAATTACAACCACTTATGTTTTTACGCTCTTATCTTTCTTCTCTCCATTCTTGTCGTCGCTTCAGCTAAAGTTGCACTCTGTTTCTTTTTCTGCAAGGATGTGATGAGAATATATAGGAAAAATGCCAATGTTACACCTGTAAATCCCCCTGAAAAATCTAAAATCACATCTTCTACAAGTGGTGTTCTATTCGGTGTGAATGCTTGGTGGATTTCATCGGAGATTGCATATAGTAATACAAAGAGCAAAGCTCCTGGATAAGCAAATCTCTTCGGACATTTACTAGCCCATAAAGCCCTATACATCAAAAAACCGAGTAGAAAGAAAAAGCCAAAATGAGCCCCTTTACGGATTAAAAACTCGATGAAACTTTCGACTCCCATTCTACTAATACTAATCTCGCTGCCGGCATACGTAAATTGGATTCCTCTTAACCAATCTTGAGCACGTCCGTTTACAAGTAAATCCTTTATCACTAGTAAGAACTCTTCTATTCGGAATGCAGATAAAATTCCGACTACAATTAATACACAACTGATCACTAGAAGCAAAATAAAGAATGCTAGATTTTTGAATACACGTTTGCAGCCTTTTTTTCGAACTGCTCTTATTAAAAAGCTGATTCCTCCAATAAAAGTGAGCAGACCAAATCCTGCGGTGAACATTACAAACATTTTCCATCTTTCAACAATCATCTGCAGCGTATGTTTAAAACCATTCTCTTCCACATACAGTCTGTGTTCAACATGTTCCATCTTTAATTGTTGATACATGTCTTTCATTTTATCTAAATCAGTAGCTTGGCCAATATACGGCCGTAAATCTTGTTGCTCATATGGTTGCGAAGAGGCTGTAAAGATCATCGCTGCAACAAACAAGACAGGTAACCAGTAAAGCACTGCTAATTTAAGCCATTTAGTCATTTTCAACTCCTATATTAATCGTTTAAGGGGTCGTTTAGTTTTTTATTATACCATAAAGCTTATTCATCTAAGTCACTCTAAAAGATGTGTATTATGCAGTAGGTCACATTCCAATAACTTATTAACACAATTCGAAATAGACTTTTCTCTCAAAAAATGAAAGAACCACATGACCTCTGCGGGCATGTGGTTCACGATATGGTTTTGGTGGAGACGGTGGGAATCGAACCCACGTCCAAGAATAACGACACTTACGCTTCTACGAGCGTAGTCACTGTATTAGCGTTTCGCCAACACTTCGGCCCAATGACAGGCTTCCATGAGGCTAGTCTGATTGTTCTCTTCCTTCACCCTCAGACGGAGGGTAACCGGCGTAGCCCACTTAGAGTGAGTCCCAGATCCTACCACATGGGCGATGGAGGGTGGAACCGCAGAGTGCTATTAGGCAGCTACTGCGAAGTTGTTGTTTTCTTTGCCAGTTAATGGCTTTGGCGTTTTAACGAGGCCGACCCCCTCGACTCGCCACGTAAGCACGACCTATCCCTGTCGAATCCAAAACGTCCCCAAGTAAAAGTTAGCTAGTGAGATTTCCACTCAAAGCTAAGCGCTATAAAATCAATCGTCCAGAACAAAAAGTAGTAAGTAACTCTCTCGCTCTGGACACTTATTATTATAGCATACTGACTAACCGTTGCAACTGGTAATTATCTGCCAGTAGCACCAATTCCTTTTAGCCATTCATACGTTCTTTAATAGCGCGCTCGACTTCACGCTTAGCATCCTTACGCTTCAACGTTTCACGCTTGTCGTAATTTTTCTTCCCCTTTGCAAGCCCGATTAACACTTTGGCAAAACCATTTTTAATATACACTTTTAAAGGAACAAGTGAATAACCCTTTTGTTGTGTTTGCCCAATCAACGTATTAATTTGCTTTTTATGGAGTAGCAATTTGCGGGCACGCGTTGGATCGTGGTTGTAACGGTTCCCTTGTTCGTACTCGCTAATATGCGCATTGTGAAGATACACCTCTCCATTCACAATCCGGGCAAATGAGTCTTTTAAATTCATACGGCCCGCACGCATTGATTTAATTTCCGTCCCTTTTAAAACAATTCCGGCTTCATACGTCTCTTCAATAAAATAGTCATGACTGGCCCGCTTATTTTGAGCAATTACATTACGATCCTTATCTTTAACAGCCATCTATAACACCCTTTTGTTCATGCGACATTTCTTTTAATGATAGCAAAAGAGAAACCGAAACGTCAAATGGAGGTAAAGAGGTTATGCTTGCTTTATGATGACCTTTCCCTTGTTTTGATTTGCTCTTTTCGGTCTTCA
>NZ_JBWQTV010000008.1:0-48328 GCF_056619965.1 Halalkalibacter sp. HAAS-P014
TTCATCACACTGATGATAGCCTTTTCCTTGCTCTGTTTTGCTCTTTTCAGTCTTCATCACACTGATGATAGCCTTTTCCTTGCTCTGTTTTGCTCTTTTCAGTCTTCATCACACTGATGATAGCCTTTTCCTTGCTCTGTTTTGCTCTTTTCAGTCTTCATCACACTGATGATGACCTTTTCTTTGCTATAGAAAGCAACTTTGAGTCTTGATCTCTCTTATGATAGCCTTTTCCTTGCTCTACAAAGCTACTTTAGGCCTTCATCAGTGGATGATGAAGACCTTTTTTACAATGCCCACCATTAATGCAACTATGGCATGCTACACCTAAGGCTCAATGCCTATTTCCGACGCTTCTTGCCTTTTTTGCGCTTCGCACTTGGTGCATTTTCGTAAAATTTCTTTTTCTTACGCTTTTTGCCACCATTTTTTTCGCCATTTTTAGGAGCATCTTTTCCTTGGCCTTTGCGATTATCTCCGTTTCGGCCTTTTCCTCCACCTCGGCCTTCTCGCTTTCCACCGACGATGACTTTCGGACGATCACGTACTTCTCGACGCTCTCGTGGTTTCATGCCTACAACTTCAAAGTCTATTGACGATTCATCAACATTGACATTGGTTACTTTCACTTCAATCTCGTCACCAATACGGAAGATTTTTCCTGTACGCTCTCCGATCATCGCATACTGCTTTTGATCATAGTGATAATAATCATCTGTTAAATAACTAACATGGACGAGCCCTTCAATCGTATTTTCCAATTCAACGAACATACCGAAGTTAGTTACCCCACTAATGACACCGGTAAACGTTTCACCAATTTTATCTTCCATGTATTGTGCTTTTTTAATGCTATCGGTATCGCGTTCAGCTTCCACCGCCCGGCGTTCCATTTCAGAAGCATGACGCGTTAAGTCAGGCAAAATTGCGTTCATACGTTCTTGTGTAGCCTCATCAACATTGCCTTTAATTAGATATGTGCGAATCAGCCGATGCACAAGTAAATCTGGGTACCGGCGAATCGGCGATGTAAAGTGAGTATAGAACTCTGTTGATAAACCGAAGTGTCCAATGCTGTTAATATCGTACTTTGCTTGCTGCATCGAGCGCAGCATTACTGTACTAATAACCATTTCTTCTGGTTCACCTTTAATCTCATCGAGAAGTTGTTGCAGAGCTCTTGGATGAACCGTATTGGCATTACCACGAACGACATACCCAAAATTTGTAATAAACTCAAGGAATTTTGCTAACTTTTCTGCATCAGGATCCTCATGAATCCGGTATACAAATGGAAGTTTTAGCCAATGGAAATGTTCAGCTACCGTCTCGTTTGCTGCTAACATGAATTCTTC
The DNA here is from genome assembly GCF_056619965.1 of Halalkalibacter sp. HAAS-P014. Lineage (NCBI taxonomy): Bacteria > Bacillati > Bacillota > Bacilli > Caryophanales > Bacillaceae > Halalkalibacter > Halalkalibacter sp. HAAS-P014. Next base: position 1,356 of record NZ_JBWQTV010000008.1, read on the forward strand.
TATTAATTTTTCTGCTACCGAACGGCTACGGAGAACAACGTCGGTCGGTTTCCCTTCTTCATCAACGAGAATTTTCGCTTCTTTGAAGTTAAAATCTACCGCTCCACGATCAAAACGTTTCTTTCTTAAAATAGCTGCAAGCTCTTCCATCTCTTCAAAAAAAGGAACAAGTGACTCATAATTTTTTCTCGTTTCTTCATCTTTATCAACGAGAATTTTATTGACATCGGTATACGTCATACGCTCTGTTGTTTTAATAACACTTTGGAATATTTCATGCTTTACCACTTGGCCATTTGCATCAATTTCCATTTCACACGTCAACGTTAACCTGTCAACTCGTGGGTTCAAACTGCAAATCCCATTGGAGAGCCGGTGAGGAATCATTGGAATAACACGGTCCGTTAAGTACACACTTGTCGCCCTATCTGCAGCTTCCAAATCGATCGGTGACCCTTCCTTCACATAATGCGTAACATCAGCAATCGAAACACCTAATAGGTAATTCCCATTATCTAATTTCTTTACATGAACGGCATCATCTAAATCTTTGGCGTCAGCTCCGTCAATCGTAACGATTGTTTCATCACGAAGGTCACGGCGATCTTTAAAGTCTGCAGGATCAATTTCATCAGGAATTGAATTAGCATGTTCAATAACTTCTTCTGGAAACTCGATCGGAATGCCATGCTTATAAATGATCGATAAGATATCCATACCAGGATCATTTTTATGTCCGAGTACTTTGATTACTTGCCCTTCAGCACTCATACGACCTTCTGGGTATTTTGTAATTTTCACAACAACTTTATGACCATCAACAGCACCTGAAGATTGCCCTTTTGGGATAAAGATATCGTTTGCGATTCGTTTATCATCTGCAATGACAAACCCATACGATTCTTGATCAGAATACGTCCCGACTGCTTCTGTTACTCCTCGTTCAATAATCCTGACTACTTGTCCTTCAGGTCTAGTCCCTGAAGATTTGTCATTCAGACGTACAAGTACGGTATCTCCGTTCATCGCGCTGTTTAAGTCCCCACTAGTCACATAAACATCATCCATACCTTCTTGTTCAGGGATAATAAACGCAAAGCCTTTCGCATGCCCCTGGACGCGTCCGCGAACCAAATTCATTTTCTCTGGAATTCCATAACGGTCTGTCCTTGTGCGAACAACTAGTCCACGGTTTTCCAACTCGTTTAACGACTTCACTAACTCTTTAAACTTATCACTACTCTCTGTTCCAAACGCTTCTTCAATTTCCTTTATAGAAAGAGGTTTTTCCGCTGTTTCGCGAAAGTGCGTTAATAATTGCTTAATTAATTCTTCATTCAAAGTTCATTACTCCTTTCGTTAACAGCTTCTTTCCATGTTTATTTAGACCGTCCAATCAAGTTGTTCCAAAAATTGATAGACGTCATCATGAAGCTGTTCTTTTTCTTTATCTAATGTAATTACATGTGTTGAGTCTTCATACCATTTTAACTTTTTTATATCTGACTCGACTTGATCATGAATGATATCTGCACTTTCGATATCAATCATTTGATCGTGTCTTGCTTGTACAACAAAAGTTGGCGAATAAATAAAATCAAGATGATCTCTTACTTCTTCAATAAGTCCTTTTAATCCATTCAACGTTTCCATTGGTGAATCCTTGAATGAATCCATTTCTATATCTATTTGCTCTTTTGACTTCTTTTCAAGTTGCTTGTATTGTCTTGCATAAGCAAGCAAACCTTTGTATATCGCATCTTCTGTTTTTGGTTTCATCGGTGCACACATCGGCACGATTCCCATTACAGGTAAAGTGTACCCGATTTTTAATGAGAATACCCCTCCTAGCGATAGACCACAAACGGCAATCTCTTCATGCCCTTTTTCTTTTAAAAATTCATAACCACTAACAACATCTTCCCACCAGTCTTTTGGCCCTGTATGTACTAATTCTTCAGGAGGGACACCATGTCCTTTATATAATGGAGCATGACATGTATATCCGAGCTTCTGCAAATGACGGCCAAGCATTCTTACATCTGCTGTCGTACCTGTAAATCCATGCAAAAGCAAGACCGCACGATCTCCTCCTTCAAACGTAAATGGTTTAGGAACAACCACTTTCATCTTCATCTTCCTCCCTACACAAAAATGCCTCAATCTTATTTATTAATATCTCCTTTTCAAACCCATGGCAAATCAAATGCTTAGATTCAGGCAACAACGTTAGCTCTTTTTGTTTAGAACCAATTGCTTCATATAAAAAATGTGCACTTTTTTTGGGGACTATCCCATCTAACTCCCCTTGTATAATCAGTGCTGGAGCGATTATCTTTTTTAAAATCGGCTTAATCTTTTTTACAACTTGCATAAATTGAAAGACAGCTGCCATCGGTGTTTCGATAATTTTCTTACGATATAATAAAAAATGTTCATCCGTTTCAAGTTCACCACGAACGTGAAGACGCACTTTATCTTTTAATTCTTGTAGTAGCTGTTGAGGATTACCATAATAAGCAGCTGCGCTTAACAAAACGAGTTTAGAGATGTCATATTTCGCAGCAATATAGCACGCTAGCATGCCCCCCATTGAAAACCCGATCACGTATACTTTCTCACAACGCTTCATTAACTCTAAAACTGCTACTTCTGCAGCAAAGACCCATTCCTCATATGTAACATCTTTTAAATTTCCTGTTGGCCCATGTCCAGGTAAAGTAGGTGTGTAAACAAGCCATTTCTTGTTTTCGAGAAAATAAGTAGAAATCGGTTCTACTTCCCACGGCTCTCCTGTAAACCCATGCAAACACAAACAGCCAATCATCTTCTCATCATACCTTTCATGAAACAGTAATCTGTCAAATTTACCCAGACTGAAAATGATATATCTTTTTATTGTTTCCACAACTAGTAAGAATTATAGCTCCTATACAAAGAAGCAGCAGGTATTAGACCCACTGCTTAGATTACAAGAAATATGCGACCGTTACGGTTAAAACAAAAAACAAGACAGCTAAAACAACTGTTGCTTTACTTAATACAGCATCAATTCCACGTGCTTTCTGTTTTCCCATAAGCTGCTCTGCTCCACCGGAAATAGCACCTGAAAGACCTGCACTTCTCCCTGATTGTAATAAAACAACTGCGATTAAACTTATCGATACAATAACGAGTAAGATTGTTGCTAATTGTTGCACTTTGCTCCCACCTCCAAGCACAGTATGCGCTTCTACTAATTTACCACATAAAAGCAAGAAAACTCAACAATTATTCTCTCCCTATACAATAACAGCAGCCGTTGCCTTAGCTTGAGGGCCTTCACTCGATAAAAAAATTAATCAAACGGGCGCGCAACCGAAAATGATTTTGCAACTCGTGCCACTCTTTCTCCTAGCCTAGCAGCCATTGTTAATTCATCCTTACATGGCATACGTGACCCATCAGGACCCGCGAGTGTTGACACCCCGTACGGTGAACAGCCAACGGCTTTATCCGTTAAATATTCCGGGTTTTGCGTGTAAGGAAGCCCAATAAAAATCATTCCTAGATGCAAAAGGGGAACCAATGAATTGAGCAATGTCGCTTCATGACCACCGTGTATAGAACCGGCACTTGTAAACAAAGCTGTCGGTTTCCCTTCTAGTTCACCAGTTGTACAGAATTGGCCTGCTTGGTCAAGGAACGATTTAACTTGCGCTGGCATTGACCCTAAATAAGTTGGAAACCCCCATATTATAGCATCTGAATCACGTAAATCATCTAATGTTGCAATCGGAATATGAGCAAGCTCCTGCTGCACTCTTTCGTAGTCTTCAATCCTTTTTGTTAATTTAAAATGTTGCCCGAGCCCTTCCTCATCTTGATTTCCTCGTTGATTCACGACTCGAATATTCCGATCATTGAATTCTGGAATACGCAGGTGCTTAGCAGTAACACTCTCAATCCGTTCAACTCCATCAGCAATGGCCTCGCTCAATGTTGAAATATGTCCAAACGCACTATAATAAACAATTAATACCTTTGTCACGTTCATCCCCCTTACATCGTAAATGCCTGATTTAGGTTAAACTCACTTTCACATCTTGTCATTGCAACCCAGCGACCTTTGCTATAAACAGCTCTTGTTTGTGGTAACTCAGCAAATAACGTTTCAATAGTAGTTGCATTAAACAGAACAAAGTCAGCTTCTTGCCCATGCTTGATTCCTTTTTCTCTTTTTCCGATAAGCTTTGCTGGCACTTCAGTAATCATTTTTAGTAACGTGTGCATATCAGTCTTTCCACCCATATGCGCTGTATAACCAGTTAATTGAGCAATTTGCAATAAATCTCCTCTTCCAAAAGGGTGAAACGGGTCGCAAACATTATCCGAAGCTATCGCAAGTGGAATCCCCTCATCAAGTAATTCACGTACTCGTGTAATTCCACGTCTAACCATGCCCCTGTCTCCCCTGCCTTGTAAATATAAATTGGCAGCTGGCAGCGTTATCGCCCCTAAACCGGCTTCTTTCATTTTCACAATAACTTCTTTCGCTTTTTTATGTTCCATTGCTGCGAGTGAACATAGATGATCCACTACTACCTTCCCTTCATAATGGGACTCCATCGTCTTGTCAGCAATATACAAAACGGTATCAACAGTAGGATCATCACTCTCATCAGTATGTAGATCAATAGGCAAGTCGAAAACTCTTGCATAAGAAAAAATGTCGTCAATGCACCTCAGTGGCAATTCACTTATATGTGGTGCTCCCCCAATCCCATCGATTCCAAGTGTTAACATCTTCTCAATCTTTTTTCGGTCTTCATCTGAATACGGATAATAAGGCAGCATCGGAAACACTTGAATATCAAGAAAAGGAGCAAGTTCTTTTTTTAATTCAAGTGCCATCCTTACACCCCTAAACGTCGTCTCTTCAGTAACTCTCGTACTAAAATCAATATGAGTGCGAATCGTGGTTGTTCCATGGGCTAATGCTGATAAAGCTGTCTTGCGCATCCTTTCTAAGACATCATCTTCTGTAAACGACTCTGAAGCTTCTGTATAACTTTCAATCGCTTCAAGTAGCGTACCACTATTATTCTTTGCAACATGAAGCGAATGTGATTTATCTAAATGCATATGTGCATCTACCAATCCAGGCAACAGGATTCTACCTTGAGCGTCCCAAATATCTCTGCCTTCATTTGTATGGTCAGCAAAAGAAAAAGAAAATGGGCGCGCTCCTCCCCCTTTTTCACCATGTGGCTCCAGCTTAGTAACTCGACCTTTTTCAATGGTAATATCATAATGATCCTCTTCATGTAAAATAGGTATTTTTACATTTACAATTTTCATCACAACTCCCCCTTACCCTACTTAATCATTAAACAAAAAACTCTCAACTAATTCCTATTCCTAAATCTATTGTCCATTCCGCTTTCTGTGGTTTGGTTTTTGTAATAACCTGTCCTCTTGATATAACTGCTTCTGCAACCGGCTGTCTCCGAAGCAAATCATGTGCTCCTTCTGCATCAACGATTATGAAATTCGCTTGTGCCCCTTCCTTCACTCCATACCCTTCAATTTTTAATACATGTGCTGCCTTTGTTGTCACCATTTGTAAAACGGAATTGAAGTCCTCAGTCCTCGTCATATGAGCTAGGTGAAGAAGCATATGCCCTGCCGCTAATAGTGCCCCTGTCCCTAAAGGGTAGAACGGACTTAAGAAATCATCATGGGCCACTGCAATATTGATACCGGCATGATTCATATCTTTCACTCGCGTAATTCCTCGGCCTTTAGGCCAACTGTCAAACCGGCCTTGCATCGCACAATTAACCAGAGGCGCTGTTACAACATTAATTCTTGACTTCTTAATGAGACCGATAAGCTTTCGAACATAAGCCTCTTCATAATAGGCCATAGCATTCACATGGCTTACTGTAACAGCGTCATACAGGTTTGTATCAATTGCTAGAGAGGCAACCACTTCGAGAAAGCGCGACTGGCGATCATCAATCTCATCACAAAAAATATGAACAAAGCAATTATGCTCCTTTGCTAGTAGAAAGCAACTTTCTAATGATTCCACTCCTTTTTCCCTTGTCGCTTCAAGATGTGGGACAGCACTAATGCCATCTACCCCTAATTGGATTGCTTTCTTAAGTTGCGCTAAGCCATTCTTAGCTGGGCTAATTCCATTTTGAGGAAATGCTACAATTTGTAGGTGAAAAAAATGGGCGACCTTCTCCTTTACTTCTAGCAAAGCTTGTAAAGCTGTTAAGTCTGGATCAGTTACATCAACCATACTTCTCATATACAGGACTCCTTGCTCAGCCATCTCTTTAATGACCATTAGCGCTCTAGTAATCACATCGGTATAGTTAAGTTGTTCCTGACAATAACTATTCCAAACATCAATCCCTTCAAATAATTCACCAGAGTGATTAAAGTAAGGCTTTCCATAAGTTAATGCCGTGTCTAAGTGAATATGTGACTCAACGTATGGTGGCAATACAAGTCTTTCTCTTCCTTCTAATACTCTTTTTGCAGGGGCTTCCATTGAGCCAACCTTTACAATTGTCTGCCCCCTAATTCCAATGTCTGTAGTCGCTATATCAGAACTAAGGCGAACATTTTTTACAATTAAATCATACATCTTATTCACCTACACTCTTTGTAAGTTTACTCCAGTGGCTCTAACTTTCACTTATAGAGCTTGCACCTTTGTACTACTCTTTTCTCTTTCTTACTATAAATACCCTTGATTTTTTCTAAATATTCAGACTTAAAATAAGCCTTTTTCAATTGATGTAATCGAAGCAACCTAATAACCACCCTGATTCGGGACAGTTCTCTCTACGAATGAGGCATCTGAAAAAGGTCGTTTCCTTTTCCAGATGCCTCTTCCTTTTCTATAGCCCCATAAATTAGTGCTGTAACCCTTTTGAAATTTCGCCAACTAGATTGCTAAATTCCGGAGTACTACGAAACGATTCATCTCGTTCATATGGAGGAACATCATATACATTCGTTATCCTACCAGGTCTAGCACTCATAACTGCGATTTTCGTTGATAGAAAAACAGATTCAAATACGTTATGTGTGATAAATAAAACGGTCATACCCGTCTTCTCCCAAATACGTAATAGTTCATAATGCAAGTTTTGTCTTGTCATTTCATCTAAAGCCCCAAATGGCTCATCCATTAAAAGGAGTTTAGGCTTTGCAATAAGGGAGCGCGCGATTGACACCCTCATCTGCATCCCACCTGAGAGTTGTCTTGGCAAGGCTTTTTCGTATCCCTTTAATCCGACTAATTCAAGAACTTCTCTTCCTTTTTCTTCTCGTTCTTTCTTTTGAACACCTTTTAGTTCCAAAGGCAACCCGACATTATCCAATACAGATTTCCAGGGTAGCAATGTTGCATGTTGGAAGACAAAGCCAACTTCATTGCGATCAATTGTCACTTCACTTTTATTCGGGTTGAACATTTCGATCGTCCCTGTTGTCGGTTCACTTAACCCTGCAATAATTTTAAAAATTGTTGATTTACCACACCCTGAAGGTCCAACGAAAGAAATGAACTCTCCTTCTGGAATGTCAAGGTTTACACCAGTTAAAGCAGTAATAGATCCATCATAAATTTTGCTTACATTATTTATTCGAAGCATCGACTTACTCGCTATTACGCCTTGGTTCGTTTCTAACGTTGCTGATTTCATCTTTCAATCCCCTCTCGTATCTTCTTTACTTTTAGACCGAGGTCTTTTCAGCGTTCTTTTTTAAATATTCCATTTCAAACTGACTCATCATCTTTAATGATTTTGCGATCCTTTTGCTTAAACGTCCGAGAATTTCTTGTCCTTTTTCTTTTGTTCCTGCTTTGGCATTACCAGCAATTCCTGTTTCAGATAAATCGTCTATTGCCTATGCCACATAAGGTCCTCCTTTTATGTCTATCTCTTCTGGGCGTTTATAAAATTCACAAGGAGACACTTCCATTCGTACCCACTCTTCTTCCAGAGCTAAAATGAGTGAAGTTTCCACGTCTCCACCATGAATTCCATATGTTAGCTCTGTTTCAGAAAACAGATCAGTCAATTCTGAGTTGAAATCCATGCCGTTCATTCGAAACACGACCAATCCTGTCTCAATTCGCAATTCACGTGAAATCATATTTAATAAGTCGTTATTGCCTCCGTGTGTATTAAAGAGGACGAGTCGCTGAAATCCACTTTTCTTTAAGCTTTTCCCTATATCCAATACGACTTGGCAAAGCGTATTCGCTGAAAGTGTAATCGTCCCAGGGTAACTCCCATGCTCCGTACTCTTGCCATACGGAATAGGGGGAAGCATCCAAATATTATCCTCTGTTGTTAATTGATCGAATGCAGCTGACAAAAGTCCATCTGCAATTAATGTATCTGTATAAACAGGAAGATGTGGGCCATGCTGTTCAACAGCTCCAATCGGCAAGACAGCTAAACCGTGTTTCTTCTCTAAATTCCGAACTTCTTCTGTTGATAAACGAGGCAAGAATCGTTCTTGCCACGCCTTACTTTTTGACCTACTCAAATATTAGCCCCCTATCTTACTTTAAAAACTCTGTTGTAAAGACATCTTCAGCGATCATTTGTGAATCAATTAATTCAAGGTCATACAATTGATCGATAAGTGTTTGCCAGCGCTTTTCCGACATATAACCGACTCCATACTCAGCTGCATCCCCTCCAAATACAAGTTCCTGCATTTGGTCAGTCGCATATTTCATTTGTTTCACTGTTTTTTCTGGCTCCAGCTCGATGATATAATCAAAGACTTTCTCTGGTTCTACTTTGAATGCTTCCCATCCTTTAGTGATCGCATCTACATATGCTTGAACAATCTCTGGATGATCCTCCATAAAGTCTTTCGTCGTAAATATCACATCAGCATAAGGAGAATAGCCTGAATCTGCAATTAGCAAATGTCCTGTTTCTATCCCTTCTTCCTGCAAATAGTATGGTTCTGATGTTACATACATTTGTGATGCTGCTTTTTCATTTGACACAAACGTTGAATTGTCTCCGGTATACACTCTATTCTGATCTTGCTCAATTTCATATTGACTAACTAAGTATTCCCAGTAACCAGCTCCTGCTGCAGTATATATTTCATAACTTTTAGCCAAATCATTGAAGGTTTCAATCGGTTGATCTGCGTGAAACATGATTCCCTGAGGCGTTGTTTGAAAATTAGCAAAAATTGCTACGAGAGGGATTCCTTCGTTTATCGCAAATAAAACTTCGTCCCCTTGCGCCATTCCAATCTGTGCACTCCCTGATGAGACAATTGAGATTGATGAAACTTGAGGTCCACCTGGTTCTGTCGTCATATTTATTCCTGTTTCTTCATAAAAACCTTCCATTGCTGCATAGTATTGACCAGCATTTTCAACTTGAGGGAACCAACTTGTAATTTGCTTCATTTCCATTAATTCATCTCTAGCTTCTTCTTCGAGCGTGTCTGATGTTTCTTCTTCCACATTGACTGTTGCCGTTTCATCCACAGCTGTTTCTCCACAGGCAGTTAATGTAACGAGAAAAGTTAAACTAATGAAAAAAGTAGATTTCGTAAATCGTAATTTTAGCAATGGTATAACCCCCAAGTTCTCTTTTTGTTGGAGACGGTAAAAGAAGTATTTCAAGAGTTGACCAAACAAGCCGTCACCTGATTAATCTCCTATTGATAAACTGTAAGCATATCCTCATTAAATATCAGGTAAGGGTTCATTGACATTCTTATTAGCCTTGCTCCATCTCTGATTCATGCCAAGATCCTAAGAATATTCTAGATGCATAGCTGACAATAAGAAAAAAGGTGATTCCTAGTACTGCTGCTGATAGCCCCAAGGCGAAAAGGTATGGTGTTTGTAATCTTGATGCAGCTACGGTAATGGCATATCCTAATCCACCTGCACCACCACCAACACCAGCGATATATTCACCAACTATCGCGCCAACTACCGCTAATGTACAAGAAATTTTAGCTCCAGCAATAATGTAAGGAAGTGCTGCCGGAAAGCGAAGTTTCCACATTACTTGCCATTTTGAAGCGTTGTATAGATAAAAGAGGTTTTTCATATTATGATCAGTCGCATTCAGACCGATTAACGTATTTGATAGCATTGGAAAGAACCCAATTGTGAAGGCGATGATAACAATTGCATTCATACCAGAACCAAACCAAATTACAATAATTGGTGCAATTGCCACCACTGGAATGGTTTGTAGAATAATAGCATAAGGATAAAAACTTCTTTCAACTAATTTAGAACTAGCCATTAACACTGCTACACCAATTCCAACAACCACGCTGAGAATAAATCCTGTAACCGAACTAATGACTGTCGACATTAGTGCCGTGGATAGGTTCCCCCAATTACTCACGGCAGCTCCATAAATGTCAGAAGGCTTCGGTAAAATATAATGAGGTGTTCCAATAATCGTAACAATTAACTCCCATAAAACGACAAAAGCAAGTAATGCAACAGCTGGTGGCAATACCTTTTTCATTAACTCGTTACTTTTCTCTACTATCCCATTTGTTGGAACTGTAACTTGACCTACTTCATTAACTGCACCTCTAGCCATGCGTAACACCTCTTTTCAATTCATTTGGCATTCTTGTACATTTGCTCACATTATCAAAAATCTCGTTAATGTTAGTCCCCTTCATTCTTTCTCCTCCTTTTTAGTTACATCAATCCTTTTACTAGTTTGATAGTCGGTAACTTCTCTTGATTTAACAGGTCGTACGGATCATTTTCTTGCTTTTTATTAACGATTCTCTCAAGTTGCAGATCCCAGCCACCAGCTCCGAGTAAATACGTGTGTGGATCATTGACACATGCTCCAATCTTATTGAAATAGTCGATTATTTCATATAATCTTTCTTTTGACTGAAATTTCACAAGAGGTAAGGCTGCTGGTATTAACTTTCCCTTATCACGGATCCATTCAAAATGTAGAAGGATTTCATCGCCAAATTGTTCTTTTATTTTTGCTACTTGACTATGAACGTCTTCCAATGAGAAGAAACTCTGTAAGTACGTCCAATTCTTATCCACTTTTAACGCCCATAATGTCGTATGATTCCATGTAAAATCGGAAACCCCAATTCCTTGACGATACGCACTGGCTTTAGTAGTATAAATGACTTTTCCGTTATATTTACTTGCCTCTTCTAAAAACCTATTATGGTTTTCTTCTGCGATCTCAATGATCACCCAATGCTCGTCTTTTTTTTCCAGGATCCTTTTTAAGGGTCTAAAAAACGTTGGGATTGGCGCTTCTACGACTGATACTAACCGTTTCTTCCACCTTCTTGCTTCAGCTATCGCACGAGAAAAATCTAGCGCTTTCTCTAAGTTATTGAAACGTACAATCTCTTGAACCCACCTCGTTTTTGGTTTGAGTGGGATTGTTACTTCTGTTATAATTCCGGTCGTTCCATAACTGTGGATATACTGGTGTAATTCTTCTCCTTCGATCTCTAACTCCCTGACCTTTTCATTCATTGTAAGGACTTTGGCAGCTAAGACATTATCGTCCCATAAATTCCCCCAAGTAACTGATCCAATACCTCCTGATCCCCCTGCGATAAAACCTCCAATCGTCGCCTTTACAAAAGTTGACGGGTAAATCGTCAGTTCTTGATCAGTCGCATGAATTTGTTTTTCTAAATCTCTAAGCTTCATTCCAGCTTGAACACGTGCAAAACCATCTTTTATTTCAAAAACTATGTTAAGTCGGCTAAGGTCAACGACTAATCCTCCATTCATCAGAATCGCCTGACCATAATTACCCGTTCCGGATCCACGCACTGTAACGGCAATCTTTTCATCAACTGCAAGTTGTAAAACGGCCTTTAACTTTTCGTGAGAATCTGGGGTAACAACATAATCAGCTTTCTTCTCTCCCAACTCCTTTTCTAATACAGGAGAATACCAATAATAATCTTTAGAAAATTTCTTAATCATTTCATCGTTATGAATAACTTCATTTGGAGTTACCTTTTGTAAAACCTTCTCAAGAAACATGCCACCCATTCGTATTTGCATCTCCTTTCAGGTTGTGCCTTTTTAGCTCGCAAGTTATTTTTCACCAAATACTGAATCGATTTTATTCAATGCGAATATACCATTAACAGTAATGAAAATATTCAGATATTTGTTGGTTATCGGAAGGTTATCTCACACATTTTTTCTGCTAGCTTAACGAGCTTTTTGTCTAACGCAAAATACTATTGTGAATGTTAACCAATATGGAGGTTATCACTGGCCATTATTCGCTCCACGAACCCTTGTTAAAAACAAAAAAGTTCAACCTCCTAAATGTAATGTTAGGAGATCTACCATTTGAATTAACCAATTTCTATGATTTCACCTGAATTATGAACAAGAGGATGATGTTCCTAAAATACTGATATCAAGTTGTATTTATTTTAGGCAATGTCTTCTTTTCAATCGACCAATAAGGCAACGGCACGAATTGGTGAGCCTGTGCCACTCCGAATCTTTAACGGCAATCCAATATACAGACTTTTAGTAAGCATTCGATCAATTAGCTTCCAACCTTATATTTAGATCTTATCTTTTTTGGATATAGTTATTAGTAAGAGACTTAAGGAGGAATAAAAAATGAGATTATTATTGTTACTAATTGGGATGGTAATCACTCTAGTTGGTTGCGCTAATACAGACAATGAACAAGAGCAACCACCACAGGATGTTGACGAATCAGTTGAACAAGATAGTGATGAAGGGCAAGAAGAATACTATATACACGATGAAGACGTCCCGGACAACCACCTAGATCCAAAAGAAACAGCTAACAAAATCGTTCAACTGCTCGAGACCAAGGATATGGAGCGTTTAGCAGAGCTCGTCCATCCTACAAAAGGAGTACGTTTTTCACCTTACGCATATGTCGAAGTAGAAAATGATCTCGTATTTGATTCTCTAGAAATCATTGATTTTCTATCGGATGAAACGGTTTATTATTGGGGACAATTTGATGGCAGTGGGGAACCAATTGAAATGACACCTGCAGAGTATTATGATCGCTTTGTTTATGACGAAGATTATCTAAATGCTGAGGAAACCTCAGTAAACAAACGACTAGGTCCAGGAAATACGATTGATAACAGCGAGGAAATATACCCGGATGCAACGATTATCGAATACCATTTTTCCGGTTTTAAGGAGGAATATGGAGGCATGGATTGGAGAAGTCTACGTCTTGTCTTAGAAGAAGACGAGGAGAAATGGTTTTTAGTTGGTATTATTCATGACGAATGGACTAGCTAACACAAAAAGAACGTGCCCACTAATGCTAGGGCACGTTCTTTTTGTTTATTTCTTTAAGTTATAGAAAGCTTTAAGACCTTCGTAAGTAGCTACGTTAGCAAGCTCGTCTTCGATGCGAAGAAGTTGGTTGTACTTCGCAACACGGTCTGTACGTGACGGTGCACCCGTCTTAATTTGTCCAGCGTTTGTTGCAACAGCAATATCTGCGATTGTTGCATCTTCTGTTTCACCAGAACGGTGAGAGATAACAGCAGTGTAACCAGCGCGTTTCGCCATTTCGATAGCTTCGAATGTTTCTGTTAATGTACCGATTTGGTTTACTTTGATAAGAATTGAGTTACCGATACCTTTTTCAATACCCTCAGCAAGTTTCGTTGTGTTTGTAACGAACAAGTCATCACCAACAAGTTGAACTTTACCACCAAGACGATCTGTTAGAAGTTTGAATCCTTCCCAGTCGTTTTCGTCTAAACCATCTTCAATTGAGATGATTGGGTATTTTGCAACAAGATCTTCATAGAATGTAACCATTTCTTCAGCTGTAAGGCTCTTACCCTCACCAGACAAGTGGTACTTTCCATCTTCTTTGTTGTAGATCTCAGATGCTGCAACGTCCATTGCTAGCATTACTTCATCGCCAGGCTTATATCCAGCTTTTTCGATCGCTTCAATGATTGTTGAAAGTGCTTCTTCATTTGAAGATAGGTTTGGAGCAAATCCACCTTCGTCACCTACAGCCGTATTGTATCCTTTTCCTTTAAGAACCGCTTTTAAGTTATGGAAAATTTCTGCCCCCATACGAAGTGCCTCATGGAAGTTTTCAGCTCCTACAGGCATAACCATAAATTCTTGGATATCAACGTTGTTATCAGCATGCTCCCCACCGTTGATGATGTTCATCATTGGAACTGGAAGTTGCTTCGCGTTAAATCCACCTAAGTATACATACAATGGAACACCAAGTGCATCAGCAGCAGCATGAGCAACTGCCATGGAAACACCAAGAATTGCATTTGCACCAAGCTTGCCTTTGTTATCTGTTCCATCAAGATCGATCATTAATTGGTCAATTCCTAGTTGGTCAAGCGCATCGAAACCAATTAGCTCAGGAGCAATTACTTCATTTACGTTATCAACCGCTTGAAGAACTCCTTTGCCCATATAACGCTCTCCACCATCACGAAGCTCAACTGCTTCGTATTCACCAGTAGACGCACCACTAGGTACTAAAGCACGTCCCATAGCACCTGATTCAAGGTAAACTTCTACTTCAACTGTTGGATTACCACGAGAATCCAATACTTCGCGAGCATATACATCTGTAATCATTGTCATTGTAAGGTCACTCCTTAATCATTTATCAATTTATTTTCGGTTTAAATCGTTTTTTTCATACAATCGGCATAGACTTCAAATCCAACCGTCTTATTATTCGACTAAAATATAAAAATTCCTGCTAGCAAGTGAGCAATTTATTTTTTTATTAATGAAATCCCAGTCATCTCTTTTGGCTGTTTACCACCTAAGAGCGCTAATACCGTTGGAGCCAAATCAGCAAGCTTGCCATTCTGTTGTAATTCGATTCCACTTTCTGTAACAATCACTGGAACACGGTTTGTCGTGTGTGCAGTCATAGGTTTATCTTCAAGTGTAATGACTTCGTCTGCATTCCCGTGATCAGCGGTAATAACAGCAGCCCCACCTTTTGCAATAATCGCATCTACAACTTTTCCTAAACACTCATCTACAACTTCAACTGCTTTGATTGTTGGCTCAAGCATCCCCGAATGTCCGACCATATCAGGATTGGCAAAGTTCAAAATAATTGCATCTTGCTTATCAGCTTCAATGTCAGCAAGTAACGCGTCCGTTACTTCATAGGCACTCATTTCCGGCTGTAAGTCATATGTTGCTACTTTTGGCGAATCAATTAAGATTCGTTCCTCACCTGGGAACGGTTCCTCACGCCCACCACTAAAGAAGAACGTAACATGTGGATATTTTTCCGTCTCAGCAATTCGAAGTTGTTTATAATTTTGTTGCGCTAACACTTCACCTAGCGTGTTATCAAGGTTCGTCGGCTTGAATGCAACAAACCCATCTACCGTTTCGCTAAAGTGCGTTAAGCAAACATAATGAAGATTCCTTGGGTGCATATCGCCTCGGTCAAAGCCACGGAAGTCTTCATTCGTGAACACTTGAGACATTTGGATTGCACGGTCTGGTCGGAAATTAAAGAAGATAACGGCATCATCATCACCGACTGTACCAACTGGTGTTCCGTCTTCCTTTGTGATAACAGAAGGAATAATAAATTCATCATTAATCTCATTTTTATAACTATCAGTAACTACATCAATTGGATTGGTGTAAGAAGGCCCCTCGCCATAAACCATTGCACGGTATGACTTCTCAACGCGCTCCCAGCGACGGTCGCGATCCATCGCATAGTAACGTCCATGAATTGAAGCAATTTCTCCAACACCTAAATCTTCAAGTTTGTTTTGTAAGCCACGAATATATACTTCAGCAGAAGTAGGACCAACATCTCGTCCATCTAGAAAACCGTGGACATATACTTTTTCGACATTTTCACGCTTTGCTAAATCTAATAAAGCATATAAATGCTCAATGTGACTGTGAATGCCCCCATCTGAAAGAAGACCGTAGATGTGTAAGGCACTCTTTTTTTCTTTCGCATGGTTCATAGCAGCACGGAACGTCTCGTTTTCAAAGAAGTCACCTTCGCGTATCGATAAATTCACGCGTGTTAAACTTTGATACACAATGCGACCTGCGCCAATATTCAGATGACCTACTTCTGAATTTCCCATTTGTCCTTCAGGCAAACCTACCGCTTCACCTTGTGCTTCAAGAGTTGCATGTGGATATTGGTTCCAAAAGCGATCAAAATTCGGCTTCTTTGCTTGCGCAACAGCATTCCCTTTGACTTCATCTCTCATTGCAAATCCATCTAATATAATGAGAGCAACTGGCTTCTTACTCATTTACCTTCCCCCAAAAGTGCAAGAAATGAATCGGCTTCAAGACTTGCTCCACCGACTAGAGCTCCATCAATATCTGACTCGCTCATGTATTCTTTAATATTAGCTGGCTTCACACTTCCACCATATTGAATTCGGACAGCTTGAGCTGCTTCATTTGAAAAACGTTCTGCGACAACTTTTCGGATGTATGAGCACACTTCATTCGCATCCTTTGCTGATGAAGACTTTCCTGTTCCGATCGCCCAAATCGGTTCATAAGCAATCACAGTGTTTTTCACTTGATCTTCTGATAATCCAGCAAGTCCAGCTTCCACTTGTCCTTTTACAATATCGTTTGTCTTTCCAGCTTCACGTTCTGCGTCTGTTTCACCACAACACATAATTGGAACTAGATTGTGCTTGAACGCAGCATGTACTTTCTTGTTTACCGTCTCATCTGTCTCAGCAAACATTTCACGACGTTCGGAGTGCCCAATAATTACATAGTCTACTTTCATATCAGCTAAAGCGACCGGGCTTATTTCTCCCGTAAATGCACCACTTTCCTCAAAGTGAACATTTTGAGCTCCAACTTTAAGATCAGTACCCTCCGTAGTGCTTACTAAACTTTCCAAAAATAAAGCGGGCGAGCATACAACTGCATCCACTTCACTGTTTGCTGGTACGCTTGCTTTTACAACTTCAACAAATTGCTTTGCCTCGCCAAGCGTTTTATTCATTTTCCAGTTACCGGCAATAATTGGTTTACGCATAGCACTTCACCTCTTTATAGTGTTAAAGTGGGGTCTGACCCCTTATTTGTCATTTAGTGCAACTAATCCTGGAAGTTCTTTTCCTTCCATGAATTCAAGTGACGCTCCTCCACCAGTGGAGATATGACTCATTTTATCGGCAAGTCCGAATTTTTCAACAGCTGCAGCTGAATCTCCTCCACCGATAACCGAATACGTATCTTGACTATCAGCAAGTGCTTCTCCAACACCTCTAGTTCCCTTTGAGAATGCTTCTAGTTCAAATACACCCATTGGCCCATTCCATATTACAAGCTTTGATTCACTAATTACTTTACGATATGTATCAATCGTTTTCGGTCCAATATCTAATGCTTCCCAATCAGAAGGTATGGAATCAATATCAACAACTTTAGTATTGGCGTCATTTGAAAACTCGTCAGCAACGACTCCATCTATTGGGAGTAAGAGGTTTACGTTGTTTGCTTTTGCTTTTTCCATAAATTGCTTTGCAAGATCAATCTTATCTTCCTCAAGAAGTGATTTGCCGATTTCATGGCCCTGTGCTTTTACAAATGTATAAGCAAGTCCTCCACCAATGATCAAGTTATCAACTTTGTCTAACAGATTATCGATTACACCAATTTTATCTTTAACCTTAGCTCCACCAATAACGGCAGTAAATGGACGCTCAGGATTCGATAATGCCTTCCCTAACACATCTAGCTCCTTTTCCATTAAAAGGCCAGCTACAGCAGGTAAGTGATGCGCAATCCCTTCTGTGGAAGCATGTGCACGGTGAGCAGCGCCAAATGCATCGTTCACGTAGACATCTGCTAAAGCAGCAAACGCTTTTGCTAACTCTGGATCATTTTTTTCTTCACCAGGATAGAAGCGAACGTTTTCAAGTAGAAGTACATCACCTTCAGAAAGTGCATTTGCAGCTTCTTCAGCTTGTGGACCGTGAGCTTCGTCTACTTTCCTAACCTCTTTACCAAGTAACTCACTTAGACGAGTTGCAACTGGTGTTAGGCGTAGTTCTTCCACCACTTCTCCTTTTGGTCGTCCAAGATGAGAAGCCAGGATGACTTTTGCACCTTGTTCTGTAAGTGCTTGAATTGTTGGAATTGCTGCACGAATGCGCGTTTCGTCTGTTACTTGCCCATCTTTCATCGGCACGTTAAAATCAACGCGACAAAAAACCTTTTTCCCTTTTAGATCAACATCACGAATCGTTTGTTTGTTCATTTCTTTGCAGAGGCCTCCTATACGCTGTTATTTTACAGTGGAAAGAGGAGGAGATTGCTACCATCTTCCTCCTCCACCAACTCTTACCTATTATAGTCCTTGTTTAGCGATGTAATCAACAAGATCTACAACACGGTGAGAATAACCAGTCTCATTGTCATACCAAGAGATCACTTTTACCATGTTGCCTTCCATTACCATTGTTGAAAGAGCATCAATTGATGAAGAATGTGGGTTGCCGTTATAATCTCCAGAAACTAGTGGTTCTTCGCTATAGTTAAGAATACCTTTTAACGGTCCTTCAGCAGCTTCACGAAGTTTATTATTTACTTCTTCAGCTGTAACATCTTTATCTAATTCTGCCACTAAGTCAACTAAAGATACGTTAGGTGTTGGAACACGCATTGCCCCACCATTTAATTTACCTTTAAGTTCAGGTAATACAAGAGCAACAGCTTTTGCAGCACCTGTAGTTGTTGGAATGATGTTTTCAGCAGCTGCACGAGCACGACGGTAGTCCTTGTGTGGAAGATCAAGGATTTGTTGGTCATTTGTGTACGAGTGAACTGTTGTCATCATACCGCGCTTAATACCAAAGTTGTCATTTAATACTTTTGCAAAAGGTGCAAGACAGTTTGTTGTACAAGATGCGTTCGAAATAACATGGTGGTTTGCAGCATCATACTTATCTTCGTTAACACCCATTACAATTGTAATATCTTCATCAGAAGCCGGAGCAGAGATAATAACTTTCTTCGCACCTGCCTCAATATGTTTTGCAGCATCTGCACGCTTTGTGAAGAAACCAGTTGATTCTACAACTACTTCTACTCCACGGTTACCCCAATCAAGGTTCGCTGGATCACGCTCTGCTGTAATGTTAATTTCTTGTCCGTTAACAACAAGTGATTCACCATTCACAGATACTTCTGCATCCAACTTTCCGTGAACTGAGTCATATTTAAGCAAATGCGCAAGCATATTTGCATCTGTTAAGTCATTTATTGCAACAACCTCTACATTCGGGTTGTCTAAAGCTGCACGAAATACAATACGTCCAATACGTCCAAAACCGTTAATTCCAATCTTTGTTGCCATGTTAAATCTCCTCCTAGTAACTTAAAAAGAATTTATCTAAAAGAGCAATGCCCTTTTATCTACTTAATTTTCAACAATGACTCAGCAGCAGCTTCATCAGTGATCAATACATCACTTGGTTGATACTTCATATAGGCAGCAATTGCTTCTGCCTTCGAAGCTCCACCAGCTACAGAAATGACATACTTATCTTCCCCAAGGTCATCAAGTTGTAATCCAATGGTTCTTTGCTTGTGGATTGGATCTCCACTCCGATTGAAATAGTAACCAAACGCTTCTGCTACAGCATCTTCCCGATTAAGCTTGTCAATAAACGTATTCACCGAATCACGCCGGAGAGCCATCATTTTTGCATCTCCAATTCCGTGAATGACAGTACAAGCTGATTTAATCAAATTTAGGATGTCCTTTACAGATGGTTCTAATACTAGGGATGAGTATGCTTCTTCACTAATTTGATCTGGTACATGCAATAAGCGATATTGTGCTCCAGCTCGACTCGCAAGCTCAGCACTAATTGTATTGGCCTGGTTTTCCACTTGCTCACCTAAACCACCTCGTGCTGGAACAAATACTACTTCTTTCGTTCTCGAGTCTGGCTGCATCATTTCTGCTACTGCTGCAAGTGTCGTACCACCCATTACAGCGACGACATCTTTAGGCTGAACCTTCGCTTTTAGTGTGCTAATACAAGCACGGCCCATTTCACGCTTTACCCATTCATCTTGGTCACTGTTTCCAGCAACGACGATCACTTGTTTTACACCGAGTGTTTTTTCTAACTGTGTTTCTAACTCGCGAAGCCCAAGCAATTCTTTCATTACTACTTCTAGCTGTTCAAATAACTGCTCTCCTTCATCCGTAATGCTCATTCCAGATGAAGCAAAATGAACGAGTCCTTGATCTTTTAAGAAAGTCACTTCACCTCTTAAAACTCTCTCGGAAAGTTGCAAATTAGAAGCTAAACTACGCCGACCAATCGGTTGCATTAATTTGATGTAGTGAAGGATTCTGTAGCGCTTTATCATCACTTCTAACACATCTGGTAATAATTTCTTTTGAATATTTAATATTGGATTCATAAGTCAAACTCCTTATTCTTTGTTGGACAATTACAGTCCCGGATAGACTTTTCACGTCCCGATGAGAATAAAAAAAAGACCAAAATCCTCATTACATGTATATATTACCAAGGATAGAGGCCATTCACAAGTTATATTTGCCTATTTATCTCAAGTAAACGTTTTCTTATCTTATCTTTCGAAATTTGGCCATAATCTACTTCTTCTCCATTGACCAAAATAACCGGAATCATAATTTGGTACTTTTCAAGCAATTGATCATCTTTATAAATATCAACAATCTGCATCTCAAATCCAAATTCTTTAGCTAAAGGCTTTATTATTTCGATTGCTTTGTCACATAGTGGACAATCGACCTTTGACATTACCGTTACATCTATCATTTTTATCAGTCCTACCTCACTTTAGAAACAAGCTCTTTTATGTAAAGGATAAAAGTGGAAACCAATACAGTAACATTTTATATTGTATCCACATTTTATCCTACTATTATTCGAATCTTTTTCGTTTACTAGACGAAGGAATTCCTAATTCATCTCTATATTTGGCAATCGCTCTTCGAGAAACAGTGATATCATGTTCTTGTTGGAGCCAATTAACAATTTTCGCATCTGACAATGGTTTTTGTTTATTTTCTTCTGCAACAGCTTCTTTTAATAATTCTTTTATCGAACGACTTGATGTTGATTCACCATTCCCACTTTGTATAGCTGAAGAAAACAATGATTTAAGTTCAATCATCCCACGAGGCGTATCAGCATATTTATTTGTCGTTGCTCTACTTACCGTTGATTCATGAACATCAATCTCTTCGGCAACTTCTTTTAAAGTAAGAGGTTTAAGTTTTCCATTTTTATTTAAGAGATAATCTTTTTGGTGTTTGGCAATTGCTTCACCGACTTTTAAAATCGTCTGTTTTCTTTGTTGGATGCTCTTAGCCAGCCATTGTACTTGTTGAATCTTTTGCTTTACATAGCGATTTGCTTCATCGTCTTGATCATTTAAAAGCAACTTTTCATAATGATGATTTAGCCCTACATTAGGAATCAAATCGTCTTCTAAATGAACAAGCAGATCCCCTTCAAACGGAACAATTCGAATTTCTGGCTGGACGAATTGCACCGGTTCAGAAACATATTGCGTACCTGGTCGTGGATCGAGTGTTTGAATTAAGTCATTCACTTCTTGAAGCTCAGCTAAAGTTACTTGTAGTTCTTTAGATAGTTCCTTCCATTTTCTTTTGGCAAATGCCTCCATATGAAGTGATACAACTTGCTCGGCTAAATAATTAGGATCGTCCATGCGTTCCAATTGTAGTAATAAACATTCTTGCAAATTACGTGCACCTACTCCAGCTGGTTCAAACCCTTGTAACAGCTCTAATAGCGCTTCGCCCTCTTGTAGGCTAATATCTAACTCTTCGCATATTTCCACAAAAGGTCTAGACACATATCCGTCCTCTCGTAAGCTATAGATCATATACGTTAGTTGTTTTTTTTGCTTTTCTTGTAGATTTAACTCTTGTAATTGCAATAGTAAATGATCACTTAAAGACGTTCGATCGATATGTGCGTAATCAATGGGAGAGGCTTGATCTTCTGAAGCTTGTGTAAAAGACGAATAGATTGGTTCTTCGAATCTATGCGTTTCCCCTACATCCAATAATGGATTCTCCAGTGCTTGTTCTTGTATAAAGGAAGTTAGTTCAGCAGCAGTATATTGCAATAGATGAATCGCCTGACGTAACTCCTGCGTCATTACTAAGTTTTGTGTCTGCTGTTGGAATAAACCAAACTGCACATTCAGTCCCTCCCTTCAATTTAATAAGATCGCTTTATCGAAAGTTTTGAAAGCGTTTTCCTATACTTATGCAACGAATAGTAAATTTCATTCCTAAACCCATTATAAATGATCTAGTTCTACAAAACTATGGTAATGATTGCAGAATATCGTTTAGATTATTTAAAAACGGTTATTATGAAAGAAGGGTTTAATTGCCTTGGTATGGAATAGTATCTATTATGAGAGTTTTTGCGAGATCTTCGCTATACCTCATACGCTAAATTTTTAGCGTTTCTTTCAGCTAGCTGACTTGGTTAGGTAATGAAGTGTTTTTATTTGACCTTCTTTGACCATTTCGGTATGATGTACATAATAAAACACTCAGTGAACGCCTATTGTTCACAAATCTAAAAGGAGGAGTTTTTAAATGAATTTAATCCCTACAGTTATTGAGCAAACAAACAGAGGCGAACGTGCATATGACATTTATTCAAGACTTTTAAAAGACCGTATTATTATGTTAGGTAGCGCTATTGATGATAATGTCGCAAACTCAATTGTTGCGCAACTACTTTTCTTACAAGCAGAAGACCCTGAGAAAGATATCTCTATTTATATTAACAGTCCTGGTGGTTCAATCACTGCTGGTATGGCCATCTATGACACAATGCAGTATATAAAGCCAAAGGTTTCAACAATTTGTATCGGTATGGCAGCATCAATGGGGGCTTTCTTGCTTGCAGCTGGTGAAAAAGGGAAACGTTTTGCCCTTCCAAACAGCGAAGTTATGATTCACCAACCACTTGGTGGAACACAAGGTCAAGCATCTGATATTCAAATTCATGCTAAGCGTATCATTGAAATGCGTGAAAGCTTAAATAAAATCTTAGCTGAACGTACTGGGCAACCTCTTGAAGTAATTGAGCGTGATACAGATCGTGATAATTTCATGATCGCAGCGAAAGCTCAAGAATATGGTTTGATCGATAAAGTCATTCCTGCTTCAAAATAATTACATGTAAAAAGAGGAACTATAGAGTAGTTCTTCCCAAGAGCAGAGGATAGGGTCAGCGACCTTATCCTCTATTTTTATCTATCATCGTTCATTTTAAATCTAAAAGACACCGGTACCTGTCAGTGGTATGGCGGTGTCTTGTTCTTTATTCTGTTTCAATAAATGTGCTTAACGTTTCTAGGGCTTCGTTTTCATCTTGACCGTCTGTAATAAGAGTAAATGTCGCACCATGGCCCATAGCCAAACTCATAAGTCCCATAATACTTTTAGCATTTACTTTCTTTCCATCCTTCTCGATGAATACCTCTGCTGAAAAACGATTCGCTTCTTGTACAAACAATGCAGCTGGTCTAGCTTGTAATCCTGTTTTTCTTTTGACTGTAACTTCTTTCTTAATCATGTTTTGTCTCTCCTTATAGTTTATTTTTCTGTTTGAATATATTGTCCGTTTCGTAACTTCTCTGCGATTTGATCTATTTTTCGTAAGCGATGATTCACTCCGGACTTACTAACGGTTCCACCTTCAATCATCTCGCCAAGCTCTTTCAATGTAACATCTTGATGGTTTACTCGAAGTTCAGCAATTTCTCTTAATTTCGGAGGTAGTTGGTCGAGTCCAATCGTACGATCTACAAAGCGAATATTCTCTACTTGTCTCAAAGCAGCTCCAACCGTTTTATTTAAGTTAGCGGTCTCACAGTTAACAAGACGGTTTACAGAATTACGCATATCTTTCATAATTCGCACATCTTCAAAATAAAGCAATGCTTGATGTGCTCCAATGATGTTAAGAAATTCCGTGATCTTTTCACTTTCTTTCATATACGTAATAAATCCTTTTTTTCGTTCCAAAGTTTTTGCATTTAATTGGTATTCGTTCATCAATTCACATAAAGAAGCATTATGTTCCTCATAGATAGAAAATATTTCTAAGTGATACGAGGAAGTTTCTGGATGGTTAATTGATCCCCCAGCCAAAAATGCGCCACGCAGATACGCTCGCTTACAACATGAAGACTTTGTTAAACGATTAGAGATTGTTCGAAGAAAGACAAAACCTTCTCCTAGTATCCCTAAGTGCTCTAACAATTCTCTCGCCTCATGCTGCATGCGAACTAGATAAACATTGTTCTTTTTCAGTCTCATCTTTTTTCGAACAAGTAACTCAACAAACATTGATGGGTAAACTCTTTTAATTAACGTGTAAATTCTTCTTGCTATCGCAGCATTTTCTGTTGTGACATCTAATCCTAGTTTCATTTGACTGAACGAAAGAGATCCATTCATACGAATCAATGCGGCAAGCTCTGCCGTTGCACAGCAGTCCTCTTGTTCAAATTGCGTTAATTCTTTTTTCGTTTTGGCTGCAAAGGACAAGGTCCTCACTCCTTTCAGCCGTGTAGCTTTTTAATTTTGTTACTTGTATGACAACCAAACTTCTACATGTATAGTAATTCTATTCGTTTATTCGTAAAATTGCCTTCGATACTTTTAATGCATCATGACGCAACATATTTTCTCGTTCAGTTACAAAATGATCACGAATAATCGAAACCCCAAGCGATTGAATCCGTTCATCGTCTATCTTTACAGGAATTGCTCCTTCTTTTGCATAACGCGTACGTACCTCTTTTGACACTGGTGATCCATGAACAATAATTTCATCAACAAATTTTGAACCACAATGTTCAATAATCGCTTGTATATGATCCGCTGCTGTATAATCATCAGTTTCTCCACTTTGGGTCATAACATTGCAAATATAAACTTTTCTTGCTTGCGCCCGTTCAATTGCCTCAACAACCCCAGGAACAAGTAAATTTGGTATTACACTTGTATATAAACTTCCAGGCCCTAACACGATGATATCCGCTTCTTCAATGGCTCGAATGCTCGATTGAAGTGGCGAAATATTATCAGGTGTTAAGAAAACACGTTTGATCCGTTTGCGTTCAAGTGGAATTAGTGATTCACCCGTAACAATGCTACCATCAGCCATCTCAGCATTTAAAACAATGCTACAGTTGGACGCTGGGTACACATTTCCTCGCACATTTAAAACTTTGCTCAATTCGGTAATCCCTCTTGAGAAATCACCCGTAATAGACGTCATCCCTGCCAAAAGAAGATTACCTAGCGAATGGCCTGAGAGGCCGTTTCCATTTGAAAAGCGATGTTGAAATAGTTCCTCCACAAGTGGTTCCACTTCCGACAAGGCAATCAAGACATTTCTTACATCTCCAGGTGGTGGAATGTTTAGCTCTTTTCGAAGTCGACCGGAACTGCCGCCATCGTCAGCAACTGTTACAATAGCAGAAATATCTACCGGGAATGTTTTTAGTCCCCGTAATAAGACTGATAAGCCGGTCCCTCCTCCAATCACAACCACATTTTTCTTACTCACTAGAATGTAGCCTTCCCTTTATCCTTATCAATGTCGCGATGGCTAACATGTAACACATATTCATCAGCAAATGCTTCTCCAAAGTGTTCAGCAAGCGTTACCGAACGGTGCTTTCCACCAGTACAGCCAATCCCTATTACGACCTGACTCTTTCCTTCACGCTTGTATTGTGGAAGCATAAACTTCAGAAGATCCGTTAACTTTTCAATAAATTGCTGAGTTTCTCCCCACTTTAGAACATAAGAAGATACTTCTTCATCAAGCCCAGTTTTCGGCCTCATATGATCAATATAATGTGGATTCGGTAAGAAGCGTACATCAAAAACGAGATCTGCATCAATTGGCATGCCATATTTAAAACCAAATGACATCACATTCACAGAGAAGGGATGTTTTTCATTTAAGGAGAACCTTTGGATAATTTTCTCTCTTAATTGAATTGGCTTCATCTCAGTTGTATCAATAATTTGCTGTGATCTGCCCTTCATCTCCTCGAGCATTTCACGTTCGAGCTGTATCCCTTCAAGTGGCAGCCCATTAGGCGCTAATGGATGTGACCTTCTCGTCTCTTTATAGCGTTGAACAAGTTTCGCATCTTTTGCATCTAAGAAAAGAATTTGCAATTTAAAATGCAAGTTAGGTGCGAGAGAGATTGTATCAATCGCTTCAAAAAGATGATCAAAGAATTTGCGCCCACGTAAATCAATGACTAGTGCGACTTTATTCATTTTTCCATTTGAGCCCTCAATAAGCTCTATGAATTTTGGAATCAGGGCCGGAGGTAGATTATCGACGCAAAAATAGCCAAGGTCCTCAAAACTTTGAACCGCTACGGTCTTACCTGCTCCAGACATTCCTGTGATAATTACAAGTTGAATTTCTTCCTGCTCGATACTCATTCCTCTCTCCCCCCTCTATGTTAATGGAGATAATCGATACGATACCAAATCATACTCCTTTGTATAGTAAAACGTTCCGTACATGACCCCTTTATGGTGCAGAACATGTTCAAACATATGCTTATCTCCCGAAGCCATCGGCAGCTGAGGTACTTCCTTAATGTTCTTCCATTCAAGCTTTCCTTCAGGAGATTCGTTAAACATTTTTCCTTTAAAGCTCGTTGCTTGGAATGTAAACATCATCCACTCATCTATTGGTTGATCATTCTCCAATACAACAATTGTAAAAACCGCTCGTAATTCTGCATTTTCAACAATTAATCCTGTTTCTTCGCGGAATTCACGCTCAGCCGACTCTTTTATCGTTTCTCCATGTTCCATTTTCCCACCAGGAGCAACCCACCAGCCACGGCTTGGTTTTTGCAATAATAACGTCTCATCATTTCTAGTCAGTACACAGTTCGTAATTCGCTGCAACAGCTATCACCTCACGTTCTATTACCTTATTATACAATTAATCGAATGGTCTAACAATTGCTAGAATTAGGGAACTTAAAAATGTAGTGAGGCAAACCTGAAAGCGAAAAAAAGGGCACGGACAACGTGGCCCGTGCAAAGTATATAAAAAAGGGGGTCAATTACTTACCTATATATTACCCTTTTTATATTTCACCACTGTTACAACAAGATTAACATTATATGTCAAAAATAATGACAAGCGCAGCATACACTGTTACCTAAAGGCTTTTCACATGAAAGATGCAGGACGCAGCGCTGCCCGTTAGCCTTAATCTTATAGCATACGTAACCATTGCAAATTCATTTAAGCTTTTGTTTTCTCCGCTAGATTTTCAATGTAGTGCTGAACATTTTGTGCAGCTAAGCTACCATCACCAGTTGCTGTAACGATTTGACGAAGAGATTTTTCACGAATATCGCCAGCTGCAAAAATACCTGGTACCTTCGTTTCCATCTCCTCATTTGTTTCAACATATCCCTCTTCATTCGTTATTCCTAAATGTTTTACACTTTCGTTAAGAGGTAGCATTCCGATATAAATAAATACACCATCAGTTTTAAACTGCTGCTCCTCTCCATTTTCCGTGCTGACAAGAGTTACACTGCCTACCTTGCCATTTTCATCATTGATCTCTTTAACAGTATGATTCCAGATGAAGTCAATCTTTTCATTATCAAAAGCACGTTGTTGTAAAATTTTCTGCGCACGAAGTTCTTCGCGACGGTGTACAATTGTAACTTTTGAAGCAAAACGTGTTAAGTATACAGCTTCCTCAACTGCTGAGTCACCACCACCGACAACCACAAGTTCCTTTCCTTTAAAGAAGGCCCCATCACAAACAGCACAGTACGATACTCCTCGGCCACTTAATTCCTTTTCACCAGGAATCCCTAGCTTTTTGTACTCTGCACCAGTTGCCACAATAACAGCTCGAGCTTTGTATTCTTTGCTCCCTGCCTTTACAAGTTTCAAGTCGCCTTCATCTACGATTTCTTTAATATCACCGTATCCATATTCAGCACCAAACTTTTTAGCGTGTTCGAACATTTTTGTTGATAGCTCAGGTCCCAAAATGTGATCAAAACCAGGGTAGTTTTCTACATCTTCTGTATTTGCCATTTGCCCACCTGGAATCCCACGTTCAATCATAATTGTTGACAGGTCAGCACGAGATGTGTAAACAGCAGCAGTCATTCCTGCTGGCCCTGCACCTGCAATGACAACATCATAAATTTTTTCATCAGTCATTTTACGTCCACTCCTTCTAATAAACAATACTATTAGTCGCATTTATTCCTAATGATATCGTAGCGAATTAGACCAACTGTTGTCTATTTATTTGCTCATCTCGTCACCCAAATGTCATATTGGATGATGTGATTTTGTTTTTCATCTGTATTACGATCTAATGTAGCATCCTTCGCTTGTTGGGATCCTAATTCTGCAGCACGTTTAATTAACGAGAGTCCCTTTTGCTGATTAGTTACATAATAACTAGCCACGCCAAAACAATATAACAACTCCGGGCGCTCTTCTAGTAGCCATCGATCCAATTCTTTCAAGCGATCATATGCCAATTGATATTCACCAACTGTACAAAGAGTTTCAGCTACTTTAATATAATGGTCTTCATCTATTGGGTACACTCGACGCAATGAATTAATAAAAACTTCAGCGTTTTTAGCATCTCCAATTTTGCTGTAAAACAAAGCTAAGTTACATAAAGTAAATAAATTACCAGGATCCTTATCGAGTACACTTTGACAAATGTCAAAAGCCGACTCATCACCTAAACGAAACAGGGCTTCAGCTAATTGATTATGTGCTGCCCAATAGGTTGGATGCTCCTTAATAATCGTTTGCAAAACAGGAATAGCAGAGTGTATGTTTCCTTGTCTTAACAAAGAACGCGCACGTTCAAACTGAACGATCAATTCATCTTCTTCTCCGTCTAGATCGTCCCAGTCCTCTTCTTCTCGTTCGAAAAGAAGCAATTGTAAGAGATCCTTTGCATCTTCTGCAAACCGTTCATCAGGACTTATTTCTAAATACTTTAACGCCATTTTCTCAGCTTTTTCAAATAATCCTAAATACGCATAATTATTAGCCATAAAGAAGTAACATTCTGCTATATCGTCTTTTTCGTCTAACACG
Organism: Halalkalibacter sp. HAAS-P014; assembly: GCF_056619965.1. Taxonomy (NCBI): domain Bacteria; kingdom Bacillati; phylum Bacillota; class Bacilli; order Caryophanales; family Bacillaceae; genus Halalkalibacter; species Halalkalibacter sp. HAAS-P014. The sequence continues at coordinate 30,633 of NZ_JBWQTV010000008.1, forward strand.
TTTTGCAAAATTTCATTTGACCGTTCATATTCCCCGATTTCAGAAAGCACCGCTGCCAATTGAACATGGAAAACTGGTTCTGTATCTGTAAGTTGTACCGCTCTTTCTAGCAGTTTAATTGCCCGTTGAAAATGATTCTTGCGATAAGCTTCAATTCCGCGATGAAAAAAATAATCGCCGGTTTGAAACAAGGGGACGACCTTTCGCTTTCCCCGTTCATTTTTTGGTGTTAAATCCATGAAGTACCGTTACCTCCAGCTTCTCAATCATAAGACTTAGTATACATTATTTTCTCTATTGTGGGAACGATAAAAAGAGGTCAACCTCTACCCACAGGGGTAGGGGTCTGACCCCTTTTTATTTATGTCTCTCCTCTAAAACAGCGAGAATGTCATCTAGTGGTAGTTTTTGCTCACGTAACAATACTAGGACATGGTAAAAAAGATCTGCGACTTCCCACTTCAACTCTTCCGGATCACGGTTTTTTGCAGCAATGATAACTTCCCCTGCTTCTTCACCGACTTTTTTCAAGATCTTATCAACGCCTTTATCAAACAAGTACGTTGTATATGCTCCCTCTGGCATTTCAGCTTCTCGCTCAGCTATTACTCTTTCTAACTCATCTATAATAGCATAGCGATCCGCGTTTACTCGTGGTTTCTCTTCGCCTAACAACGAATCTGAAAAACAGCTGTACGCACCTGTATGACAGGCCGGTCCTGCTGGCACTACGAGTACAACAAGTGCATCACTATCACAGTCATAGCGCATATCAACGATTTGTTGCGTGTTCCCAGATGTAGCTCCTTTATGCCAAAGCTCTTGACGCGAACGGGAATAAAACCACGTTTCTCTCGTTTCAATTGATTTTTCTAATGATTCCTTATTCATATAAGCAAGTGTTAACACTTCTTTACTCGCTGCATCTTGAACGATTGCTGGAACAAGTCCATTCTGGTCATATTTGATTGTATCGATGCTCATCGTACGGTCACACCCTTTTCTTTTAAATATGCCTTCACTTCTGCAACCGACGTTTCTTTATAATGGAAAATCGACGCTGCAAGTGCTGCATCTGCTCGTGCTTCATTAAATACGTCGGCAAAGTCTTCTTTTTTTCCAGCACCACCGGATGCAATAACAGGAACAGTTACAGCATCATTTACTGCCTTTGTTAGCGCAAGGTCAAAACCAGTTTTTGCACCGTCCTGGTCCATACTTGTTAACAAGATTTCCCCTGCACCAAGCCTGACAGCTTCCTTCGCCCATGCTGTTACTTCCCAATCTGTTGCTTCACGGCCACCGTGCGTATAAATACGCCACGAACCAAGTTCTTCATCATATTTCGCATCAATCGCTACGACGATGCATTGCGAACCAAAGAAGTCAGCACCTTCCTTAATCAGTTCCGGACGCTTAACAGCAGCTGTATTTAGCGACACTTTATCAGCCCCAGCACGTAGGACACGCTTCATGTCTTCTAGAGAGTTAATCCCCCCACCTACTGTAAACGGAATCGCCAGTGTCCCTGCTACTTCTTCTACAACTTCAACCATCGTTTCCCGTCCTTCATGTGAAGCAGAGATATCAAGAAACACAAGCTCATCCGCCCCTTGCTCATCATAAAAAGCCGCGAGCTCAACCGGATCTCCAGCATCGCGCAAATCAACAAATTGCACACCTTTTACAACACGGCCGTCCTTTACATCTAAACAAGGAACGATTCGTTTTGTCAGCATCTTACTTCCCTCCTTGCAGCGCTTCTTCAAGTGTAAACTGGTTCGTGTACAGGGCTTTCCCGACGATTGCCCCACTGACGCCTCGGTCTGCTCGGCCTCGTAACTCCGTTAAATCTGCAAGTGAGCTCACTCCACCTGAAGCGATTACTTGCTTTCCTGTTTCCTCTGCCAATTGAGAAATAGCTTCAGTATTTGGACCTGAAAGCATGCCATCACGCGAAATATCGGTAAAAATAAACACTTCAGCACCGTGACGGGCAAGTTCAAGTGCCAATGTCTCTGCTTTGACTGAAGAAGTTTCCAACCAACCTTCTGTTGCAACATATCCATCACGGGCATCTAGGCCAATCGCAATTCTCTCTCCACCGTATGTTGCAAGCATTTCCTTCGTAAATTCAGGATTATTTACAGCAACACTTCCTAAAATGACACGATCGACTCCTTGCTCAAGATAAAACGCCACATCTTCAGCTGTACGGATACCTCCACCAACTTGAACCTTAGCATCCAGCTCTTTTGCGACACGAAGGACATGTTCATGATTCACGCGTTTTTTTGCTTTTGCACCGTCCAGATCGACCATATGAATCCATTCTGCACCACTATCTGCAAATACTTTCGCCATATCAAATGGAGAATCACCGTAAATGGTCTCTTGGTTATAATCTCCTTGCACAAGACGAACACACTTGCCATCTCTCATATCAATTGCTGGGTAAATAACAAAATTACTCACGGTTTTCTCCTCCTCGCGTCACTAGCTCTCCAAAGTTACGAAGGATTGACATGCCCACGTGACTGCTTTTTTCTGGATGAAATTGTGTTCCCATTACATTGTCACGTCCCACAACGGCCGGAACGGTAACATCATACTCACATGAGGCTAGTAAAACATCATCATTCTTATGTTTGACTACATAAGAGTGCACGAAGTAAACATGCCCTTCCTCAACATCTTGTAAAAGGATGTGCTCTGGCTTGTGAAACGTCAATTTATTCCACCCCATATGAGGAACTTTGTAGCTTTCACCATTCGCTGTATGACCGACAAAACGCTCTACGCTTCCTGGAAGTAGCTTTAATCCTTCTGTATGACCATGCTCATCGCTTTCGTCAAACAAAAGCTGCATTCCTAAACAAATGCCGAGCAACGGTTTTTTTGACTTTGCCCAGTCTTTTAGAAACTCTGTTAATCCCATTTTATTCAACGTTTTCATTGCATCCGGGAAAGCCCCAACTCCCGGTAATAGCAATCCGTCCGTTTTTTTCAACTGTTCAATATCATCTGTTACTACATAGTCTAGCTCTAAACGCTCAAGCGCCTTGCTAACACTATGCAAGTTTCCCATCCCATAATCAACAATGCCGATCATCCTACAACATTCCCTTCGTTGACGGGACTCCTTTAACCCGCTCATCAATACTAGTCGCTTCATCTAATGCACGCGCAAACGCCTTAAAGATCGCTTCAATTATATGATGCGTGTTATGGCCATAATGAACGATGATATGTAAATTCATTCGTGCTTCAAGAGCTAGCTTCCACATAAACTCATGAACTAGTTCAACGTCAAACGTCCCGACTTTTTGACTTGGGAATTCTGCACGGAACTCAAGGTGTGGTCTGTTGCTGAGATCGACAACAACTTGAGCAAGCGTCTCATCCATTGGCACAAACGCATTTCCGTAGCGACGAATTCCTTTTTTATCACCTATTGCTTCCTTCAACACATGCCCAAGACAAATCCCGATATCTTCTGTTGTATGGTGATCATCTACTTCCGTATCCCCTTTTGCATCGACCGTTAAATTAAAAAGACCATGTTTTGTAAAAAGGTCAAGCATATGCGTTAGAAATGGGACACCCGTCTCTAACTTTGATTTCCCTTCGCCATCAACCGTAAAATCGAGTTTTATTTGTGTTTCGCCTGTATTACGTTCAATTTGTGCGCGACGTTCTGTCATCTATTTCTCCTCCAACCTAATATCAATTGCTCTTGCATGTGCTTCTAAACCTTCTAACCGTGCTAGTGCTGCAATCTTTCGTCCATTTTCAGCGATTGCTTGCTTGCTGTATGAAATGATGCTTGATTTTTTTGTGAAATCATCAACATTCAACGGACTTGAAAACCGTGCCGTTCCGTTTGTCGGTAACACATGGTTCGGTCCTGCAAAATAATCACCGACTGGCTCAGAGCTATATGGTCCGATAAAAATGGCACCAGCGTGGCGGATTTTCCCGATCAGATTCATCGGTTCTTCAGTTAATACTTCTAGGTGTTCCGGCGCAAGTTGGTTGACAACATCGATTGCTTCGACCAAGTCTCGGGCAATATAAATCGCTCCGTAATCACGAATCGATGCCCCAGCGATGTCACGCTTCGGCAATGTCGTTAATTGGTCTTGCACTTCTTTTGCTACTGATTCTGCAAGTTCTTGTGAAGTCGTTACTAAAACAGCGGAAGCTTGCTCATCATGTTCTGCTTGTGATAATAGATCGGCAGCTATGTAACGAGGGTTTGCCGACTCATCAGCAAGAACGACAATTTCACTTGGTCCTGCGATCATATCAATATCGACTTTTCCAAATACAGCTCGTTTGGCTAAGGCAACGTAAATGTTTCCTGGTCCTGTAATTTTATCAACAGCCGGAATCGATTCTGTACCATAAGCGAGTGCAGCAACAGCTTGCGCGCCACCAACTTTATAAATTTCCTTGACGCCTAGTTCTTTTGCTGTTACCAGAACACTTGCTGGCAACTGTCCATCGGCACCAGCTGGTGATACCATCACAATTCGTTCGACTCCTGCTACTTGTGCCGGGATCACATTCATCATGATCGAAGAAGGATAAGCCGCTTTACCACCAGGTACATACACACCCACTGAATCAAGTGCCGTAATTTTTTGTCCAAGAATCGTTCCATCTTCTTTTGTCGTCATCCATGATTGGCGCTTTTGACGCTCATGGTAATCTTTTATATTTTCAATCGCTTCTTGGAGAGCTGAAATGAGAGAAGCGTCAATCTGTGCGTACGCTCCTTCAAGCTCCTCTTCTGTCACTCGTAAATTAGAAAGCTCGGCTCCATCAAATTTTTTTGTCAGTTCCAAGACTGCCTGGTCGCCTTGTTCTCTCACTTGACTAATGATCGACTCTACCGTCTCACGTTGCGACTCGGTCCCTGTATCTATATCACGAGCAATGCTTACATTCGCTCCAACTTTAACGATTTTCATCCTAATCCTCCTCAATCACTTGAGACAAGCGCTCAACCATTTGATCAATGCGTTCATCTTGCATACGATAGCTGACTGGATTGACGATTAGTCGTGATGTAATCGGTACAATCGTTTCGAGCTCAACCAAGCCATTTTCTTTTAACGTACGTCCCGTTGAAACAATGTCGACGATGCGATCAGCTAGACCAATCAACGGTGCTAACTCAATCGAACCGTTCAACTTAATGATTTCAACTTGTTCACCTTGCTCTTTAAAATATTGTGTAGCAAGATTTGGATACTTTGAGGCTACTTTTGGATTGATGTCTTTTTTCTCATAACCGGGAAGTCCAGCAACTGCCAAGTAGCACTCACTGATTTTCAGGTCAAGAACTTCATAGACGACGCGTTCTTCTTCAATCATCGTATCTTTTCCAGCAACTCCTACATCTGCAACACCGTGCTCAACATATGTCGGTACATCCATTGGCTTTGCAAGAATAAAGCGCATCTTCTCTTCTGGTACATCAATGATCAACTTACGAGAATCGTCAAACTCCGCAGGCAAGTTATAGCCCGCTTTGCGTAATAACACCAATGCTTCTTCAAAAATTCTCCCTTTCGGCATCGCGACCGTTAACCAATCATTCATCTTACGCTTCTCCCTTCTTCGCCCCAATGAAATAGTGCACATCTGTAAATTGCTCCGACATTCCGTCTACGTCATCAACACCAGCGATGTCTTGAACAACGACAGATTCACCCTTTTCACGTAAGCTTGCTGCTTCTTGGAATGCTTCAGCACGTCTTTCTTTGCTAAAAACAATGCACGTTTTTTTTGGTTTCTTCGCCACATCACCGATTGCCTCAACTAATAAATCAAGACGAACCCCAAAGCCTGTCGCTTGCCCAGGACGTTCAAACTTGCCAAGCAGTTCATCATAACGACCACCACTACATAACGGCACACCTAAATTGCTTCCATACCCTTCAAAGACAGCTCCTGTGTAGTAGCTCATATGTAAAACAAGGTTAAGGTCAAGCTTCACATACTGCTCAATACCGTAACTTTCAAGGACTTGCCATAATTCTTCTAGCTCAGCTACTGCTTTAGTTCCTTCCTCTGTTCGTACAAGTTTAGCCGCTTCTTCTAGCGTTGTCTTTCCACCACGAAGCTTTAAGAGACTAAGCAGTCGGCCTTTATCAATCGAGGAGATCGGTAAGCTCTTGACATGCTCACGGAACCCAACATAATTTTTTTCATATAAATAACGGCGGAGTTCATCAGCACGTTCACCTACAATATCGAGGAGAAGTGCATTCACATAGCCAACATGTCCAATTGCTATTTTAAAATGCGACAGACCTGCACGTTTTAACGCTGCTATCATGAGAGAAATGACTTCACCGTCGGCACTAACCGTACCATCACCAATTAATTCGACCCCTACCTGTTCAAATTCTGCAGGTTTCCCAGCTTCATGCTGTTGAGCACGAAACACATTTGATTGGTAAGCAAGACGCATCGGGTATGACTCACTTTTCATACTTGAAGCAACAAGCCTAGCGATCGGTGCTGTCATATCTGGACGTAACACTAATGTATTGCCTTGCTGATCTAATAATTTAAATAGCTGCTGATCCAAAATTGCTGAAGCTAGACCAACCGTTTCATAATATTCTAATGTGGGAGTCTCAATCATTTGATATCCCCATCCGCTCATTTCTTTTTCCAATTGCTCACGAACTTGTTTTTTCAACGTGTACATTTCAGCCAATGTATCACGCATTCCAAGTGGCTTTTCAAACATAAGTGGCTTCGACATTGATTTCACTCCTCAATCATTCTCCGTTATCTGCTTAGCATGCAGCTCTCCGATAAGCTACTTTCTATTCTTTCCTATTAATTCGCGTTTTTTGTCATAATACCTGTAATTATTTTTCAAATATATCACTTTTGCTTTAGTTCGCTAATGTGCTAACAAGATAAAGTGTAATGTTAGTGTACCTTGATGTGCGTACAACGTCAACCGTTTTACTCGAATTATCTTACAATTTAAAGAGAAAATTTCGAACAAAAAAAGAACTGCTATGCTTATGCTTAACAGTTCTTTCGATTTCTCTTCAACTAATCACCTTACAACTCAACATTGCTTGGAATAATAGGGAGCAATACATGCGAAGGATACTTATCTTGATGGTATATCGTTTGCGTTGCTTTTTTCGTTTCTGTTGTATCCAAAAGCGTTTTCCCAGTATTCGGGTTCACATCATACTTTGGAAAGTTGCTAGATGCTATTTCTATTCTGATTGAATGGCCTTGTTGAAAGACATTGCTCGTCGCCCATAAATCAATCTCATATTTTGCTACTTCACCTGGCACGCTATCTTCGTTTGCATAGCTCGTTCTGACAATCCCATCTGTTAGACTGTACGCTCTCCCATCAGGAAATACGTCAACTAGCTTTGCTGTGAAATCTGTACATGGTGCATCCGAAGAAGCATAGAGAATGACTTTAATAGGGCCCGTAACTTCTAAAGGTTTTTCCATTGGCTTTGAAGTATACACTAAAACGTCATCTCTTTTTTCGACCTCACGCTGATCTCTTGGTCCTGCATTTCGACCATTGTATAAAATCGTTCCACCACCATGAGTTGGTACAGGAGAACTAGGGTTATGAATATAATAATCAGGCTGCCGGGCACCAGGACTCTCCCAATCTAGGCGACCTAATTCGTTGTTAGCATTCGCATTCCCGTCACTGTGCAAGTAACATGGTGTATACTGCGCTCGTTTAAGAGGCCATCCTTTCTCAGAGCGCCATTCGTTGATTCCTTGTACAAAGATTTTAACCGGATCCTCTTCTTTTACGGGTGTCATGTTACCTTTTAACCATTGATCAAACCATTTAATATGAAGTGTCGTCAAATCTTCTTTTCCTTCAATCGAATGACCTGAACTATTCACGCCAAAAGATCGTTCTCCAATATCGGAGCTGAATACACCGTGAGCCCATGGCCCAACAATTAACTTTTGATCCTTGTTTTTCGATTGGCTCATTTCCTGGTAGTTTTCAAGTGTCGGTCCTAGATGACTATCATACCAACCAGCGATATGATAAGCAGGAAGATTAAGCTCAGCTAACGTTTTATGGCCATTTTTTACGGAAAGACCAGATTCTTCATCAATGTATTTATGGTACAACGCTGCAAGTTCTGGATGCTTTTTTATCGGTGGCCAATCTTTAAATGGTGCAAATTTGTGCCATTCTTCAATGTTATCTAAGTCTTTTACGATCTCCTTGAGCGTATTCTCAAGTTTTTGCCCCTCTTGTATACGACTCAAATAATCGGCTGCAACAGAATCAAGAAACCATGTCTCAATCCCTGCTAAACTAATAACTCCATCCTTTTTGAAAAAACCATTTTGTACGGACCTACCCGTCATCGCTGGAACAATCGTTTTAAGAGATGGAGCTTCCTCAAGTGCTGCATACAACTGCGTAAAACCGTAATAGGACAGTCCGAACATCCCTACTTTTCCATTTGAATATGGCAGCTTAGCAGCCCATTCAACCGTATCGTACCCATCCTCTGCTTCATGAACGAAAGGTTCAAATTCTCCCTCTGATGCAAAGCGCCCCCTTACGTCTTGGATAATCACAACATATCCGGCCAACACCATTTGAAACGGATCGATATAACGGTGTGAGAAATTCGGAAGGTTTTTATTATACGGTAGTCTCGTTAACAGGACAGGATACGTTCCAGTTTCTTTCGGACGGTATACCGTCGCATACAAGGTAACTCCGTCTCGCATCGTACAAGGAACTTCTCTCTCAACGATAATTTGATTGGTTTCAGACATTTCTAAACACCTCTTTATTTTATATAGTCGACTTCAACTCTTTTAGAAAAAAGGTCTGCTTTGACTATGAAACAATTGTCAAACGCAGACCTTCCTTTTATTAGTTACCTAGCATTTCATTAACTTTGTCTTGATTGTTATCAATCCATTCCTGCGCAACTGCTTGTGCATCTTGTCCTTCATCTTCAATCTTCACGATCATCTCTTCTACATCGTCAATTGAGATGGTCCAGTTTTGTAAAAACTGATACGCGTCTGGAGCACGATCTTGTAACTCATGATTTGTTAACACATGAACAGAAGCTGTTTCAAAGAAATTCAAATCATCCTCTAACACTTTAAGGTCAAATACGTTAAACATTGTATGTGGGCGCCATCCGTAAAACGCAACTGGTTTTTCTTGTTCAATTAAACGGCGTGCTTGAGCGATCATACCACCTTCAGAAGAATTGACTTGTTCTAACTCTAACTCATATCCTTCGATCATTTCATTAATAATACCCGTTACACTTGCCCCGTCTTCAATTCCATACAACTCATTACCAAATTGATCTTCTTTTCCAACTAAATCACTAAGTGAATTAATATCTTCCATATAGGTTGGGACAACAACACCTGAATCGGCTTCATCGTAACTAGTTGCTATATTTTCAACAGTATCACTGTAACTCTCTAATTGATTTTCGTGTGCTGGTAGCCATGAATCCATAAACACGTCGATATCTCCACGCGAAAGACCGACAAAGACACTGCTAACATCAGCACTCGTTTCTTCTACTTCATACCCCATATCTTGTAAAATTAGACTTGCAATTTCTGTTGGAGGAATCGTACTTGTCCACGGAGTTACTCCTAATGTGATCGTTTCTCCATTACTAACTGTTTCTTGATCAGATGTTTCTTCTGCTTGTGAACAAGCAGCAATAACGAGTAAAACACACGCAATCATGAATCCTTGTAATACTTTTTTCATTTTTTGAACTCTCCTTTTTTTATGCTTTTTTCGTAATACCTTGAGTGATTCGGTCAAGAATAATGGCTAGTACGACAATCGCTAATCCACCTGTTAATCCAAGACCAACATTCACGGTTGAAATCCCTGATAATACAGTTGAACCGAGTCCTGGCGCTCCGATCATCGAAGAAATAACGGCCATTGATAGCGCTAGCATCATCGTTTGGTTCACACCTGCCATAATCGTAGGCAACGCTAGTGGTAATTGAACTTTCAGTAACAATTGCCAAGGTGTCGAACCGAAAGCTCTCGATGCCTCAACGACATTGCTAGGAACTTGTCTAATCCCTAAGTTCGTCATTCTAACAGCTGGGGGCGTTGCAAACACGAATGTTGCGATAACCGCTGGAACACCACCAAGACCAAATAGTAAAATCGCTGGAATTAAGTAAACAAAACTTGGTAATGTTTGCATAAAGTCTAAAATCGGTCTAACGATTTTTTCAACCATATTATTTGTCGCACTTAATATTCCCACTGGCACACCGACAGCGACTGAAATTAACGTTGACACAAGGACGATCGATACGGTCTGCATCGACGCTTCCCATAGATCAACTGACCCTAAATAAAGACAACCAATTAAACTAAAAATAGCAATCCCTTTCCCGGCAAATTTCCATGCTATTAACGCCACAATGACCGCTATCATTTCAGCAGGAAGGAATAATAACAAACCGGTTACGATATCAATAAATCCTCTTAGAATATTGCTAATTTCATCAAAAAACCCACTCATTACAGGAAGCAACCAACCATCAACAAAGTGGTTCGTCCATTCCTCTAACGGGAAATTGAAGTAATTCATGCTGATTCCTCCTCATCTTTTTCTTTTCCAAGGACTAAGCCTGAGAGAATCGAGACACGTGAAATGATTCCTTTTAACTTACCATCTTCAATAACCACGATAGGATACTTTGTTTCCACAGCTATAGGAATCAAGTCATTTAACGGTGTTGCTGGAGTAGCTGCATGTACAGTATCGAGCAGAACATCCTCCATCGGAATACTTTCTTTATAAGCTCTAATTGCATCATCGATGGTTAGCAAGCCTTTGAAATTCTTCTCTTTGTCAACAACGAAAATACTAGATGCCCCCACTTCCTCCATCTTTCTAACTGCGACACGAGGACCGTCTTTATACGTCGTTAACACCTCAGGTTTTTTCATGACATGAGAAGCTTCCAACACTTTAGAGCGATCCACATCTTTTACAAAGTTTGAGACATACTGATTCGCTGGATTTTCTAAAATTTCTTCAGCTGTTCCAACTTGAACAATTGCTCCGTCCTTCATAATCGCAATCCTGTCTCCAAGTTTTAATGCTTCATCTAGATCATGGGTAATAAATAGTATTGTTTTCCCTAACTTACTTTGTAAGTTTAATAGTTCATCTTGCATTTCTTTTCTTATTAATGGGTCAAGCGCACTGAACGCTTCATCCATTAACAATATATCCGCATCATTTGCGAGGGCACGAGCAAGTCCAACACGTTGCTGCATTCCACCACTCAATTGGCTTGGGTAACTTTCTTCATAGCCTTTTAACCCAACATCTTCAATTGATTTTAAAGCCTTCTTTTCACGTTCGACTTTGTCTACCCCTTGAATTTCTAACCCATAGGCAACATTCATTAATACTGTCCGATGGGGTAACAATCCAAACTGCTGAAATACCATTGCTAGTTTTTTGCGTCTCGTTTCAATGAGTGCCTTTTTATCCATTTTTGTAATGTCGTCTCCATCGATTAAAATCTCTCCGTCAGTTGGTTCAATCAGTCGATTCACTAGACGGATTAATGTCGATTTCCCACTTCCTGATAGGCCCATGATGACGAAAATTTCTCCTGTTTCTACAGAGAAGGAAGCCTCATTAACTCCTACCGTCATTCCCGTTTTCTCAAGAATCTCAGCCTTTGTTTCCCCATTCTTTAAGCTTTTTAAGCCTTGCTTCGGATGTGATCCAAAGATTTTCGTCAAATTGTTCACTTCTATTTTCTTCATAAACATTCTCCTCTTTCTATGGAAAAGGGCGGAGCTTCTTTGTTGGATCTAAGGATGCATTCTGCCCCGTCGCCAAATTTTAAGTTTGTAATGCAAACCCAAAACTAATTCCCATTCCAAATTGTGAGCAAGATACTCATGGTTGATTTCAATACGCACAAGTAACAGCCTTATCGCTTCTTAATTCCGATCTGTCTACCTACTTGTTTTGGTGGTTGTAAATGTTCATGCGCGTTTCGTAACGTTTCAATGTTTGAAGCCACAGATGCAGGGAAAGGAGTAGGTTTTCCCTCTTTTGTACCGATCCCCATCAACATTTGTTCGCTTGTGGCAATGTCCGTTCCATCATGATTTTTCATTGTAAAAAATACATGGAGACGTTTGGCATCATCATCAAGCAATTGCATTTCGACTGCCAATTTTTCACCCTCATGTGCTTCTAGTAAATAGCACAGATGCGTTTCTAGCGTAAAAATGGTATAGTCCAAACGTTCACGCGCACTTTCATCTAAACCGATATACTCCATAAATGAATCGACAGCTAAACTAAACACTTTTGCATATTCGGCATCATTCATATGACCGTTGTAATCGACCCACTCTTTTCGTACATAATCTTGATAAACAAATGGTTCAACCCCCATCCAATCCCTCCTTTCTATTATTTCGTAACTAGATTTTTAGATTCTGGCCAATATTTTTCCACTAGATCCAGTAGTTCTACTAAAAACTCATTTCTCTTCCGTTCAAGTTCAGCAATGGATACATCACCCGCATGACTCTCACAGCCTTGAATGACTTTTTCTTTCAATTCATAAGTTAGCTCTGGAGCTTCTAACTTTGTCCAAGGAAGCTTAAGCGCAGGACCGAATTGATCGAGCATATGGCGCATGCCTTTTTCTCCTCCTGCTAAGTGGAACGTCAAGAACGGCCCCATTTGTGCCCAGCGCAGTCCGGCACCGTACGTAATCGCTGCATCGACCTCTTCTGTCGTCGCTACCCCGTCATTAACAAGGTGAAGAGCTTCACGCCATAAAGCTTCCATTAAACGGTCAGCTAAGTGGCCTTCCACTTCTTTTTGAATCACAAGTGGCTTCATTTGAATCGATTCAAAGAACGTACCTGCTCTTTCGATAACTTCAGCTGTTGTTGCCTTACCTGCAACTAGTTCAACAAGTGGCAAAATATAAACTGGATTAAATGGATGTGCTACGATCAAACGCTCTGGATGTTGCAAGCCTTCCTGTAAGACAGTCGGCATAATTCCAGATGTACTAGATCCGATAATTGCTTCAGCCTTTGCGTACTGATCAATCTCAGCTAACACATTTTTCTTTAATTGTTCACGCTCTGGTACATTTTCTTGAATAAAATCAGCATTTCTTACAGCTTCTTCAATTGTCGGGACAAACGTTAGACGCTCCTGAGAAGCACCTGCTGCTAACCCAAGCTTTTCTAATGACGGCCAAGCATGAGCAACGACCTTGCGTGTTCTCTCTTCTGCTCCTTCTGCGGGATCAAACGCTACAACGTCATAGCCTTGTTGAAGGAAACGAGCAATCCAACCGTTTCCGATAACGCCTGTTCCAATCACAGCAAGTTGTTTCATTTCGTGTTGTTTGTTACTCATTACAATCGCCTCCGTATGGGTTTCTTAATCCGAACTGTTCACGCGCTTCCTGTGGTGTTAAAATCCCGATTCCGTTGCTCTCGATCAGATTTGCAGCTTTTTCAACCAACTGATCATTACGAGCAAAGACACCTTTATCAAGATAGAGATTATCTTCTAAGCCAACTCGGACATTCCCACCTAAGATTGCTGTTTGCAACATGATTGGCATTTGCATACGACCGATTCCAAACGCTGACCAGTGCGCATTTTCAGGTAAGCGACTCTTCATGTAAAGCATCGTCTCGATATCAGCATCTGCTCCCCACGGAATTCCTAGACAGAATTGAAACATCGGATCGCCATCAACTAACCCTTCATCAATTAATTGTTTTGCAAAACGAATATGTCCTGTATCAAAACATTCCAATTCTGGCTTCACACCACTTTCCTGCACTAACTTTGCTTGTTGACGTAACCATTCGGTTGGGCTCATGTAGATCATGTCGCCAAAGTTAACACTTCCACAGTCAAGCGTACACATTTCAGGAAGCAGTTCCCCTACAGGTTTGTGGCGCTCTTCTGGAGTTTGAATATCCGTTCCGTTCCCTCCAGCAGCTGGTGTAGCTAAGCTTGGAATAAAATCTCCGCCACCACCCGAAGTAATGTTAATAATTACATCTGTTTCCGACTCACGAATCCGGTCAACGATCTCCCGATAATGTTCAACGTTATGGCTGATTCCACCCGTTTTTGGGTTTCTCGCATGAACGTGAGCAACCGTTGCACCAGCTTTGGCTGATTCAATTGCAGCCTCTGCAATTTCTTTTGGAGTTACTGGGACATGTGGACTTTTCTTTGTTGTATCACCTGCACCCGTTACCGCAGCTGTTAATAAAATTTTCTTTTTCATCATGTCTCCTCCTCTATATTTGACTAATTCATATACAAGTATATTACTAAACCATCTGGACGGTTTACCTAAGCACAAACAAAACTATACCATCCGGACGGTAATGTATGCAAGTAAGACCTTAAATGAAAGGGTTTTCTTACTCTATTTTTTGATTATTCTTTTCTCCTGAAAAGCTTGTATTATCAGGGTTTCTCTATAATTCTAAAAAAAATGACAAAAAAAATAGCCACCCGATTGGATGGCCTGCTATGTTTAATTATTCATTTGCCCATTCTCTCAACTTCTTATATACGATTTCTTTTTTATCCTCGCCAATATGATAGATATCAAATAACTCTGATAACCAGATCCCATCCGTTGCTAAACGAATAATTGTCGCTTTCACTGGATCTATCCCGTCATCCTCAATCGACTCTTGCCATTCTGAATAAAGCTCGCGAATCGGGTCCAACAATTCTGAGTTAACAGCCTTGGCTGCTAAGAGTCCTGAGTGCATATCTTTATTAGTGTACGCTTGATTAAATGTTACATCTACATAAGCACGAGTCCATTTACCTTCTTCTACTGGATCCTTTTCTGCATTTCCAGCGATTTTTGCTCGATAATTGCTTGCTAAATGCTCAACCATTCCTTTAACTAGCTCTTCTTTAGATGGGAAATGATAGAGCAGACCACCTTTACTAATCCCCGCTTCTATCGCCACTGCCTCTAAAGTTAAATTAAATATTCCACGTTCACTAACTATTTTAGATGCAGCGTGAAGAATCTCTACTTTTCTTGAAGTTCTGCTCATTATAGTCTCCTTTTCAAAAAAATTTGCGACTCAACTATACCATCCAGACGGTTTAGATTTCAACTACCTGTAAAAAATTCTCAAACCTCGTTCAACAAATTTCTCTTTTTAGACTATAATGCCCTAATATGGAATGTTGGTTACTCGGAAAAGTAGATGCAGTAAATCAAAAAAAGCTGCGAGCGATTGCTCAAGCAGCATTTTCATTGATCATCATCGATATTCTCACGAATCACCTGCATCGGATTTCCTCCGACAAAAGCTCCTGCAGGAACATCACGATGAACTAATGTCCCTGCAGATACAACTGCCCCATCTCCAATCGTCACACCAGGTAAGATCGTAGTATTGGCTCCAACCATAACTTCATCTCCAATGACAACATCCCCTAAACGGTATTCTTTAATTAAATACTCATGCGCTAAAATCGTCGTATTGTAGCCGATAATCGAGTTACGGCCAATTGAGATACGTTCAGGAAACATAATGTCCATCATAACCATTAGAGCGACGGCTGTTTGCCCGCCAACCTTCATACCAAGAAAAGTCCGGTACAACCAGTTTTTCATTCCAATCCAAGGTGTATAACGAGCCAATTGGATCACAATAAAATTTCGTACCACTTTCCAAAAAGGAACTGTTTTGTAAATCTGCCAGAGCGAATTCGCTTCTTTTACTTTAAATCGCTCTGTTTTTCTACTCATTGATTTTCCACTCCGACAATCGCCAACAAATCTCGGATGTCTGAGAGAATGTAATCAGCATTAAACGTCTTAATTTTTTCTTCCCCTTTAATCGACCAACCAACTACAGCCGTAGGCATTCCTAAATTTTTCCCAGCTTCAATATCAGAAAGGTTATCACCAATCATCATCGCTGTTTCTTTTGATGAACCTAACGCAGTTAATGCTTTTTCAAGTGGTTCTGGGTCAGGTTTTACTTTTTCCACATCGTCAAGGCCGATCACAACGTCAAAAAATTGATCAAGTCCTGTTAATTTTAAACCCATTAACGCTGTTTTGTTAATTTTAGTCGTCACGATAGCTAGTTTATATCCTTCTTTATGGAATCTCTCAATTGTTTCATAAACACCTTCGTATTCCTCGACCAACTCGTCATGAAGTTCATGATTATGCTTGCGATACATATCAATCATTTCATCAACTCGATCAGGATCAACAGTTCCAAAGCTATCCGTTAACGGAGGACCGATGAAATCCAAAATTTTCTCCCGTGTGTATTCACCTGGCTTGTAATATTCTAATGTGTGAAGAAATGAAGTAATAATCAATTCATTGGTGTCAATAAGTGTTCCGTCTAAATCAAATAATAGCGTATCAATTTTTTTAGTGTCCATAAGTCGCTTCCTTTCGCTCTTTCTCTTGTTTTTTCTCTACTCTGTTCCAGATGTAGGCTATTGCTATTGTTAATAAAATGGCTGTAACGAGACGAATTAGTAAAAGGGGCCATACAGGAATTCCAAGTGGAATGAAAATAAGAGTATCCTCTACGACGGCGTGGCATGCAACAAGAAATATAAAGACTAAGTATAGGTCTTTCTTTTCTACACCATCTTCTTTTATTGCTTGAATCATTACTCCTGCTCCAAATGCCAGACCAAACATTAACCCTGAAGCTAAAGTGGTAGAAGTATTCTCTTTTATTCCTAGCATTTTCGTAAATGGAGTCATCGCCTTCGCTACTAATCTAAGCCAATTTTTCTCTTTCATAATTTGGACAACCATCATTAACGGAATAACAATCATCGCCAACTGTAAAATCCCAAATGTAGCACTTGTAACACCTTTCCATAAAATGGCTCCCCAGCCTTCAACAATCGGTTGGGTGGATGTTGAGACTAAACCATACTGGGCAATCTCTTGGCCCCCATTCCAAAACAGGTTAATCACGAAAGCTGAGAACAATGCTAACCCAATCCGTACAAGTAGCACAACAGACACCCGTATGCCTACTTTTGCGGCGACAGCAGATTCAACGAAAAGGTTATGAGAGAAAGAGAGCATAATCGCTAAGATAAACACTTCTTTCACCGTTAACTCTAACGTTAAGATCGCCCCTATCGCAGCATAGAGGTTCAGAACATTCCCAAGAACAAGTGGGATCGCCGCTTCTCCCGATAATCCAAACCAACGCATAATTGGCGACAATAAAGCAGCAAGCCACTCTAAGACAGGTGTATAGCCTAATATTGTAACAATTAATGTAATGGGAAAGATAATTTTACCGAGCGTCCATGTTGTCTGTAGTCCAACAAAGAGCCCTCTTTTTAGCATCCCCAATGCTCTCCCTCCTTCAGAAGTAACATCAAAAGGGAAACCGTCCTTTTGGTGTTGATCTTAGTTTAGCCTTTTCTTGGACGGCAATGGCTTATCCCCCTGCTCGTTTCTTCGAGTAAACCACTCGCAGAAACTTTAAAACCTGGCAGGGGCTTCGCTCATTGCTTCGAAGTAACACCAAAAGGGAAGACCGCCCTTTTGGTGTTTATCTTGTTTAGCACTTTCATGGACGGCAA